>CAZYCX010000067.1:0-11815 GCA_964645875.1 uncultured Acidimicrobiaceae bacterium | reverse complement strand
GAGCAGATCGCCCCCGAGCTGGCCGCGGAGCTGCTCGAGCAATACCCAATCACAGAGCTGGCGGCGGCGCTCGACCAGATGCCGAGCGAGGCCGCCGCAGATCTCATCGGCGAGTTGGACGAAGAGGTCACCGAGGACCTCCTCGCGGCGATGTCGGACGAGGCCGAGATCGAGGTGCGCGACCTGCTCAGCTATCCGCCTGACACGGCAGGTGGGCTCATGACCACCGAGATCGCTTCTCTACCGCTCGGGTTGACCACGGGTGAGGCGATCGAGCGGATTCGCCAGTTGCACGAAGAGTACGAGGACCT
Organism: uncultured Acidimicrobiaceae bacterium; assembly: GCA_964645875.1. Classification (GTDB taxonomy): domain Bacteria; phylum Actinomycetota; class Acidimicrobiia; order Spongiisociales; family ZC4RG35; genus JANQRA01. The sequence goes on along the minus strand of CAZYCX010000067.1, from coordinate 11,504 downwards.
GTCGTACGTCTATGTCGTCGACGACGATGGTGGCCTCCAGGGCGTGATCTCCTTCCGCGACCTCGTGTTCCGTCGCCCCGGTGCTCCGTTGGCCGACGTCATGGTCCCGGATCCGGTGGCCGTATCGACGCTCACCGACCGCGAGGAGGTGGCTCAGCTGGCCCAGCGCTATCACCTCTTTGGCATCCCGGTGGTCGAGGACGGTCGTCTCGTCGGCATGGTCACCACCGAGGCGGTCATCGAAGCGGTCCAGGACGAGGCCAGCGAAGACTTCGCCGCCGCCGTCGGAGCGGGCGTCGCCGAGACCGTCTACACGGCAGTCACGGCTTCGTTCCGGATGCGCATGCCGTGGCTGGCTCTGAATCTGCTCCTGGCGTTGGTAGTGGCTTTCGTGATCGAGACCCAGACGGGGATCATCAGCAGGGAGCCGGTGCTGGCGGCCCTGATGCCCGTGGTCGCTCTCCTCGGTGGCAACGGCGGGAATCAGAGCCTGGCCGTGATGATCCGCTCTCTCGCCTCCGACGACGTTCCGGCGGCACAAGTGCCGGGCATTCTCGGACGTCAGACCGAGGTGGGGGTGCTCAACGGACTGGCCCTCGGAGTTCTCTCGTTCGGGCTCTCCTGGTTCCTCATCGGCACCGGGATCTTCGAGAGCGGAGCTCAACCCCAGGAGGTGGCGATCGTCGTCTCGATCTCGGCGTTCATCGTTCTGGTGGTGGCCACGCTGGCCGGCAGCGGCATCCCGGTGGTGCTGCGGAGACTCGGGATGGATCCGGCCCTGGCTTCCTCGATCTTCCTGACCCTCCTCACCGACATCGTCGGCTTCGGTGGATTCCTCCTGCTGGCGGCCTGGCTGCTCTGATCGCTGAACCGAGGGCGCCAGACATCGCTGAGCGGGGCCTGCAACCCTGGGTTCGCGAATTGGGATCGGTCAGCTTCCGATCGCTCCGCCAGGGAACTCGGAGAAGGGGCCGCGGAAGTCGATGCGCGCCCGACCGGTCAACGTGACGAAGTGATGACGCTCGAGCAGCGCCACCTCCTCGTCGGTGCGCTCGTCTTCGGGAACCAGGAACGCCTCGGCAGCAGCGGCATCGTCGAAGATCTCGGCTCCATAGAGGTCGGGATACTGCTCGGTGAGGTCGATGACGAAGTTCTCCAGATCGACGTCGGTGTATGCCCCGTTGGGGATGACGATATGCCGCTCGACCCCGTCGTCATTGGGGATCTCGTTGACCACCTCGTGCTCGCTGACGGTTTCACCGACGAGGGTCGTGGGTGGTGAGGTGCCGTCACTGCCCGAAGTCGTGGTCGTGGCGCCATCCGCGGGGGCCGTGGTGTCGCTGCCACCGATCACGATGGTCGAATCGGTGGACAGCTCGGGATCGTCGCCGTTGCAGCCGGCTCCAACGAGAGCGAGCAAGGCGGTGAGGGTCAGGAGTCGAAATCTCATGTCGGCAAAACGAAACGCTAGTGCGAGAAAGTTCCTTACCCCACCCGCTCGGCGAATACACCTCGGAGACGATCGGTCACCGGACCCGGCTCCCACGTCCGCTCCCCTACCGCCGCCACCGATTGGACCTCACGAACCGTCGACCAGGCGGTGACCTCGGTGGCCGAGTCGAGCCGGCTCAGGTCCCAAGTCCCCTCCGCCACCTCGAGTCCGAGCTCCTCGGCGATCTCGAGGACGACTCTTCGTGTTATCGAGTCGAGGATGCCCAATTCGAGTCCCGGGGTCTCGAGTCTCCCGTCGACCACCCAACCCACCGAGAAGGTGGGGCCTTCGAGCATCACTCCTTCGGGGGTCACCAGCAGGGCGTCCTCGAAACCCTCGACAGTGGCGCGGCGGGTGGCCGCCATGTTGGGGGCATAGGAGATCACCTTGGCGCCGGCCAGGTCCCAGTCGACCCCGGCGGCATGCCACGGCGCGACGACGGGAAAGAGGCGGGCCGGCTCGGATCCCCTGTCCCAGACATGGCCAAAGACGATCACATTGGACGGGGCATCGAGGCCGGGGACACTCGAGCCCCGGGTGACCACCACGCGAACCGCACCGTCGACCAGGTCGGCGGCGGTCTTCTCGATCCAGTCGGCGAGCCGGGAGCGATCCGGGAGGACGATGTCGAGCGCCCTCGCGCTGGCGGCCAGCCTGTCCAGATGCTCGTCGAGGGCGAAGGGCTTGCCCCGGTAGGCCTTGAGCACCTCGAAACAGCCGTCCCCGCGCAAGACGGACGAGTCCGTGACCGGGATCCTCCCATCGGACGAAGAGCCGTTGATGAGGACCTCGGTGATCATGGGATACTTGGCCGGTAGTGGTTGGTGATCGGCAACCGCCGGTCCTTCCCGAACGCTTTGGTGGTGATCTTCACCCCGGGAGCAGACTGGCGCCGCTTGTACTCGTTGCGGTCGACGAGACGCGCCACCTCCAGGACCGTATCGGCGTCGTAGCCCTCGGCGATGATCTCAGCCACTCCCATGTCGTTCTCGATGTATCGCTCCAGGATCGGGTCGAGCACGTCATATGGGGGCAGGGAGTCGGAGTCCTTCTGGTCGGGGCGGAGCTCCGCCGATGGCGGCTTGTCGATGCTGTTCTGCGGGATGACCTCGCCGTCCTTGTTCCGCCACCGTGCCAACTCGTAGACGACCCCCTTGAACACGTCCTTGAGGACCGCGTATCCGCCGACCATGTCGCCGTAGAGAGTGGCGTAACCCACCGCCATCTCCGACTTGTTGCCTGTGGCCACCACCATCGGCCCGAACTTGTTGGAGATGGCCATCGCCACGGTGCCACGCACCCGCGCCTGGAGATTCTCCTCGGCCACGCCGAAATCGGTCCCCTCGAAGATCCCGGCGAGAGCGTCCAGGTGTGACTCGTAGACACCGTCGATGGGAACGACGTCGAAACGGATTCCCAGATTGTCTGCCAGGACACGGGCATCTTCGACCGAGTGCTGCGACGAGAACCTGGTCGGCATGCCGATGGCCCACACCGAATCCGGGCCCAATGCATCGGAGGCGATCGTTGCTGCAACCGCGGAGTCGATGCCTCCGGAGAGTTGGACCACCACCCCCGCGAAGCCGTTCTTGCGGCAATAGTCACTCAGACCCGTGGTCAGGGCCCGATAGATCTCCTCGGTTGGCTCCAGCAACGGGGTGATGCGCCCCACGGCGGCCTCTTCGTTCCCAACCGGCACGTCGACGAGGAAGAAATCCTCCGCGAACTGTGGGGAACGGTGGAGCAGCCGGCCGTCGGGTGCGATGACCGCCGAGGCTCCATCGAAGACCAACTCGTCCTGGCCCCCCACCAAGTTGAGATAGACCACCGAGGCAGTGGCTGTTCGCGCCCTGGCTGCGAGCATCTCCTCCCTCTCCCCGGCTTTTCCTCGATGGAAGGGTGAAGCGTTGATGTTGAGCAGTACCCGGGCGCCGTTGGCGGCCTGTCGGGCAGGCGGTCCATCGGAACGCCAGATGTCCTCACAGACAGAGACCCCCACCGGCACGCCTTCGATCTCCCAGACCCGGCCCGGGTCGGCCCCCTCGATGAAGTAGCGGTCCTCGTCGAACACTCCGTAGTTGGGAAGGAGCACCTTGTGATACACCCCACGCAACTCGCCACCGGATATCACCCCAGCTCCGTTGGCCACGGAACGGGCCTCGGCGTCCTCTGCGCCGCTGCCCCTGCCCGTGGCGAAATCGACGAATCCCAGGACCGTCGTGGTTCTCCGCGACCTTCGGGCCAGACGACGCAGAGCTTCGATGTTCGCTTCGACGAAGTCCCGACGCAGCACCAGGTCTTCGGGCGGGTACCCGGCGATGGCCAACTCGGGAACCAGGAGGATGTCGGCATCTGCCTCCTCGGCGCGTTCCATCGCCGCGGCGATCCTCTCCTCGTTGCCGGGAATGTCACCGACGGTCAGATTCAGTTGGGCTCCGGCAACCCTCAGGGCCATGCCGTCACGATACGCCGTGGCTCTTCGAAGTCCGACGTCATAGCCTGACGGCAGTGAACGACGTCGAGCAACTCGCCTCCACCCTTCGGCTGGTGAGCCCGCCCCTGGCCGATGCCCTGTTGCGGCGCCCACATCTGGCGGAGCCTCCGCGCGCCGAGGACACGATCAGCGTCAAGCTCCAGTCGCTTCTGATCGACGCCGCTCTCGAGGACATCACCGGAAAGGCGACTCTCGAAGAGACCACGGCCCGCCTCTCCGACGAGATCGACCGCCTGGTGGCATCGGAGCTGGAGGCGGCGATCGACCACGTCGCCGACCGTCACCCCATCTCCCGAGGGATCGGGTTCGCCGTCATCGCCATGGGGAAATGGGGAGCCCGGGAGCTGAACTACTACTCGGACATCGACCTCGTGTTCGTGCACGAGCCGGTTCCCGGGGAGGATGCCGAGAGTCGGGCGGCCGCCTTGGGCATAGCCAGCCGTCTGATCTCGACCTTGTCCGCCCCGACCTTCGACGGGCCCACTCTCAACGTCGACGCCGACCTGCGGCCGGAAGGAACGATGGGACCGCTCTCCCGCAGCCTCGACGCCTATGCCGGGTACTACTCCCGATGGAGCGAGGCGTGGGAGCTGCAGGCTCTGCTCAAGGCACGACCTGCGGCCGGTGACCCCGACCTGGGCCGCCGTTTCAGGGAGATGTGCGATCGCATCATCTGGGACGAGGGCCTCGACGTCGACGCGCTTCGCAGCATCCGGGCCATCAAGGCTCAGACTGAAAACGGGGCCAGGTCGACGGACATCAAACGGTCACGTGGTGGCATCAGGGACATCGAGTTCGCGGTCCAACTCCTCCAACTGGTGCATGGGCGATTCGACGCGGATCTCCGGGTGACCTCGACGCTCGCCGCCATCGAAGCGCTCACGCATCACGGCTATATCGAGGAGACCGAGGCAGAACGACTCGCCGATGCCTACCGATTCCTGAGAGACGTCGAGCACCGGCTCCAGTTGCGTGAGCTCAAGCAGACCCACGTCCTCCCCACCACGGAGGAGGACCGGGAGTGGCTGGGGCGAGCTCTCGGCTTCAACCAGAACCCGGCCGCAGAGCTCGACCGACGACTGGCTGAGGTTCGCGAGACCGCCCGCGATCTCCACGAGCGCCTCTACTTCCGCCCGATCCTGGAGTCCCTGGTCGGACTGAAAGACGCCCGACTCGACTCGGCGGCGGCGGCGATCCGGCTGGAGGCGCTCGGATTCCACGATGTGGTGGCGGCCACAGAGGCGGTCGGTGACTTGACCGCCGGCTTGAGCCGACGCTCCCGGGTGATGCAGCAGGTGCTCCCCCTGATGCTCGATTGGCTCTCCCAGTCGCCCGACCCCGATCTCGGGCTCGCCCAATTGCGTCTCCTGATGGCGCACACACGCGACCACTCCGCTCTCATCACCTTGCTCCAGAACAACCCGCTGGCCGGCGAGCGCCTGTGCACCCTGCTCGGCACCGGGAAGCTGGTCGGCGACCTCATCGACCGGATACCCGAGTTCATCCCGAGGTTGGCCGACTATGACGCCCTTGGGACCATCCGCGAGCGAGAGGCCGCCACCGAGCGCCTGCTGGTACTGCTCGACTCCCGTCCCGACGAGGACGCCAAGATCGGAACGATCCGCCGATTCGTCCGACGGCGCAAGCTGCGGATCGCGGCTCGTGACATTCTCGGGGCGGCACCTCCCGAGTCGACCCTGCAAGCTCTGTCCGACAGCGCGGACGCCGCCATGGTCGGCGCCCTGCACATGATCGACGTATCCGACGTCCGGTTTGCCGTGGTAGCGATGGGAAAATGGGGTGGCCGGGAGTTGGCCTACGGCTCCGACGTCGACCTCATCTACATCCACGGTGACGGCCGGCCCGACCAGGGGGCTCAGGTTGCCGCCTCCCTCGAGGCGATTCTGTCCCGTCCCAACCGGCACGGTGACGCCTATGAGCTCGATGCCGGCCTGCGGCCGGAGGGACGGAAGGGACCGATCACTCGATCGGTGGAGTCCTACCACCGCTATTACGACGAGTGGGTGGAACCGTGGGAGCTGCTGGCGCTGGTCAAGACACGGCCGGCAGGTGGAGATCAGGGCCTACTCGACGCCTACTTCGAGATGATCGATCCGGTGGTGTGGCGCAGAGAGCTGCCGTCGGAGATCACGCGCAGCGTGAGAGAGATCAAGGCGAGGGTCGAGTCCGAGCGGATCCCGTCCCATGAGGACCCCGACTTCCACCTCAAGCTGGGCCCCGGGGGTCTCAGCGATGTCGAGTTCCTGGTCCAGCTGCTCCAACTCCGACATGGCGGACGGATCCCCGAGCTCCGGGTGCCCGGCACGTTTCCTGCGCTGCGCGCCCTGCGCGAAGCGGGCATCCTCAGCAGTGGCGATTTCAATGCTCTCCACGACGCGTATCTCTTCTGCACGAGGGTGCGTCTCCGGCTCCATCTGCAAAGTGGTCGCCCGTCGGACTCCCTCCCCACCGATCCCGGGGCAACTGCCCGGTTGGCCGCCTCCCTCGGCTTCGACCGCACCGGGACACTGCGCGAGCAGTACCGGAGGTACACGCGACGGTCCCGGAGGACGTTCGAGTCTCTCTTCTATGAGTGAGCGGCCCCGGTTAGTCTCGACCCATGCCTGGCCCTGACGAGCTGGCGGGGCTGGTGGAGGAGTTGATTCCTCAGGTGGTCGAATTGCGTCGGCTGCTGCACCGCACCCCGGAGCCGGCCCATCACGAATATCGGACCACCGAGATCATCGGCCGATTCCTCGACACGGCCGGGCTCGTGTTCAACGACCGCCACCCCAAGACCGGCGGCTGGGTCGACGTCGGCACCAACCCCAGGGTGGGCTTTCGCGCCGACATCGATGCGCTCCCGATAGAGGAACCGGCTCACAACTCACCTCGTTCCGACAACGAGGGCTGGATGCATGCCTGCGGCCATGATGCCCACGCCGCGATCGCCGCCGGCATCGCCGTGGCCGTCTCCCGGCTGGCGCCGGACGCGGGAGTTCGCATCCTCTTCCAACCCGCCGAGGAGTCGATTCCCGGTGGCGCCATCGAGATGGTCGAGGAGGGCCTGGTCGACGGGTTCGAAGGATTGCTCGCCTTCCACGTCGATCCGACCCTGCGCGTAGGTCGGGTGGGGGCACGGGTGGGAGCGATCACGGCTGGTTCAGATGCGATGCGGATCACGGTGCACGGCCCGGGCGGGCATACCTCCCGACCGCACAAGACGGTAGATCTGGTCACCGCGGCTGCTCGCGTAGCCGTCGAGCTCCCAATGGCGATCCGCAACGCGATCGACCCCCGGTCGCCTGTCGTCGTGGCTTTCGGATCGATACAGGGAGGCGATGCCCCGAACGTGATCCCCACGGAGGTGGTGCTCAAGGGAACGGTTCGGACCCTCGATGCCCGTCTCTGGGACGTCCTTCCCTCCCTGGTCGACAAGACGCTGGGCTCGCTCCTCGCCATGAGCGGTGCCGGCTACACCCTCGACTATCAGCAGGGGATAGCCCCCGTCGTCAACGACGAGACGGTGGTCGAGCGGGCGACCGCAGCCATCGGCCTGGAGCTGGGACCCGACGTCGTGGTACCCACCGAGACTTCGATGGGTGGGGAGGACTTCTCCGACTACCTGACCAGGACTCCAGGAGCCCTCTTCCGCTTGGGGACCGCGTCGGGAGGGGGCGACCTCCACTCGGCCTCGTTCCTCCTGAACGAAGACGCCATCGCGGTGGGCCTTCGCGTCGGCACCGCCGCCGTCCTCTCTCTGACGCGTCCCAAATGATGCCGTAGTGGCCGGATCTGGCCTTCGGGGCGCCTCAGAGGCTCAACTCCCCCTCACGGCGTCCGCCACCGCCCGCAGCTCCACCATCAGCGTTGCGAACTCCTCGGGGACCAACGCCTGGGCGCCATCGACCAGGGCGGTGTCAGGTGTGGGGTGCACGTCGAGCAGCACGCCGTCCGCCCCCACGGCGACGGCGGCACGCGCCAGCGGCGCAACCAGGTCTCTTCGCCCCGCGGCGTGCGACGGATCGACCATGACCGGGAGATGGGTCAGCGACTGAGCCACCGGCACGGCCGTTAGGTCGAGGGTGTTGCGCGCCGAGGGATCGAAGCCGCGCACGCCTCTCTCGACCAGGACGATGCTCGGGTTGCCCGAACTGTGCACGTGCTCGGCGGCATCGATCCACTCCTCGACCGTCGAACCCCGACCCCTCTTCAGAAGCACCGGTCGACTTTGTCTTCCCACCTCGCGCAACAGGGCGTAGTTGGACATGTTTCTGGTCCCGATCCGGATCATGTCGGCATACGACGCCACCAGATCGACATCACGGGGGTCCAACACCTCGGCGACGAACGGAAGACCGGTCAGGTCCCTGGCCTCGGAGAGGATCTCGAGAGCCGCCTTGCCCAGACCCTGGAAGCTGTAGGGAGACGTCCTCGGCTTGAAGGCGTCACCGCGCAGTATCGCCGCGCCGGCGTCGCAGACCGCGGTGGCGGTCTCGAGGAGTTGATCCCGGCTCTCGACGGCACAAGGACCAGCGACGACCACCAGTGATCCGCTGCCTATCTCGACCGGCCCCACCCTCACCACCGTCGTCGCAGACTGGAATTCACGACCGACCCGCCGACCACCAGGCACGACCGGCATCACCCTCTCGACTCCGGGGAACGAATCCCATGGAGCGCCATCTTGGAGCGTCGACTCGACCGTCCCCTCGACGACGGTGCGGTCGGAGTCCGACGACACGCTCACGTCCGCCCCCATCGACCACAGCTGCTCGACGACACTGGCGATCTCGGCTTCGGTCGCGTCCGGGCGCATCACGATGATCATGTCCGATGGTCGAGGCTAGCCAGAACCGTATGATTGGCGGACGTGGCCGTCGACGACCAGCTTCCCCAGGGATACATCCCGCACATAGGAGAGACTCGTCAGTACTGGCGTGACATCATCCTCGGCGTCAACGACGGGTTGGTCTCGATATTCCTGCTCGTGGTGGGCGTCGTCGGTGGAGGGCTCGACAGGGGCCAGGTCCTGCTCACGGCCGTCGCGGGCGCCATCGCTGGGGCAGTGTCGATGGCAGCCGGGGAGTACCTCGCCACCAAGTCCCAGGACGAGGTCCTGGAGGCCGAGCTGACCCTGGAGGCGACGCACATCCGTGAGTTCCGCGACCTGGAGCTGAGCCAACTGCGCGGCTTCTTCACCGAGATGGGGGTTCGTCGCGAGCATCTCGACGACGTGATGAGTGCTTTCGAGGACAACGATCACGCGCTCCTCAACGCGATGGCCGCCCTCGAGTTCGGTGTGGTCGATTCCGAACGCAGGTCACCGTTCCGGGCGATGTTCGCGGCTGGTTTCCTGTTCCTCGCCGGATCGGCCCCGTCGGTCGGCCCGTTCATGTTGATGGACTCGGCCACCTCAGCACTCATCGTCGCCACGGCACTCTCGGTGACGGGGCTGTTCGCAGTAGGCGTGGTCAAGGCGTACGTCGCCAAGACCTCCTGGATCAGGTCCGGCCTCGAGAACATGGTCGTAGCCGGTGTCGGTGGTCTTCTGGCCTGGTTCATCGGCCAGGCCTTCGGCGCCGTAGTGGGCTAACAGTTCTCCCTACCGTTTTCGGAGGGCAGCAGCCGTCGGACCGGCGTCTGCTCGACTGGAAATCCTCCTCCACAAAAGGATTCCTCGCAGTAGACCCCCGGCAGCAGAACACCCGGACGGTCCAGGAGCCCAACTGCCAAAGTCGGTCCGCCATCACCCTGACCGCTAACTCCCGCGAACACTCCCAGCGAGCGCGGCAGCAGCCGCCGGACCGGCGTCTGTTCGACTGGAAATCCCCCACCCACAAGAGGATTCCTCGCAGTAGACCCCCGGCAGCACCTCTATCCTGGCGACCAGGAGACAGACAGTCGAAGTCCGGCGGCCATAGACGCTGCTTGCAATAGTTAGCAGTTAGCTGTATGCTTACAATAGATGAACGAGAGCAAGCATGGCGATCTGGGTGAGTTCATCCGAGCCCAGCGGGAGCGAGCGAACCTCTCCTTGAGAAGACTGGCCGAGGCGGCTGGGATCTCCAACCCGTACCTCAGCCAGATCGAGAGGGGAATCCGCAAGCCCTCTGCCGAGATTCTCAAGAATCTCTCCCGTGCCCTCGAGATCTCGTCCAACACGCTCTACAAGCGTGCCGGGCTGATCGACGAGGAGCTACCTCCAGCATCGGTGTTCGAGGCGATCGAGAACGACAGCCGCCTCGACGGAGAGCAGAAGAAGATCCTGCTCGACATGTACCGGGCTCTGGCCCGGTCGAACGGAACAACGTCAGAAGAAGAACAGGAGTAAGACGATGCAGGCAAAGAACGTCCTGTACGCAGCGGTGGGTGCCCCGGTGGTTGCCGCCCGCAAGGTGAATGATCGGGTGACCACCCTCAAGGGTCGCGTCACCAAGGAGAGCAATACCTACACGAAGATGGCCAACGAGACCATCGACGGATGGGCCAGCGAGGGTGAGAAGCTCGTCGCCGGAATCCGTGAAGGCAAGGTGGTCGAAGAGATCTCTCAGAAGGTCGATCTCGACCAGGCCAAGGAGCAGGTGAGCAAGCTCCGCGACCAGCTCGAGGACATGCTCGACACCTGGCGCCAGTCCTTCCGCCCGGAGCAGGCGACTACCGCCGCCACCCCGGCGCCGAAGACCTCGGCTGCGAAGAAGCCGGCCGCCAAGACCTCAGCCGCCAAGAAGCCGGCTGCCAAGTCTTCTGCCGCCAAGACGAGCACATCGTCCTCGGCTGCGAAGAAGAGCACAGCGAAGTCGACGGCCTCCAAGGCCAACTCGGCTTCCTGAGCTCACTCCTCCTCATACCGAAGAGGGGCCCCCAACGGGGCCCCTCTTCCTCTCTATGTGCGGGCGACTTGGTGCCATCTCCGGTGGGCGCGGCAGCCGCCGCCGGACCGGCGTCTGTGTGACAGGGCATCACCCCGTCTACTCGCTCAACCTGATAGGTGGACCCCCGGTAGCGCGATGACGGCCGCTTTCAGGAGGCAGCTGTCGAAGTCCGGCGGCCATCAAGCAAAATCCGCCGGCCATCAAGTCAGCTCTTGATCGAGGGCTCCAAGTCGCCCGCGGCCTGGATCCAGCCCTCCACCATCGCCTCGGTGGGTAGTCGCTCCACCACCTTCTGGGAGCCGTTCATCCCGATGATCTTGGCCAGCAGCGCCGTTGGGTTGCGGCGTCTCAGGTCGCGCAAGGTATCCACTCCGGCTTTCACCAGCAGGACGGCATATTCCGAGCCGACACCACGCACGCGCAGCAGGTCGGCGTGATGGACCCACAACTGGAGATCCTTGGGGCTGAGCCCGGTCTTCTTCGAGAGGTCGGTCCGACCCCGCCGAGTCGCGGCACACTCGGAGAGCGACTTGCTGGTACGAACCCCGGCCTTACGCAGCTTGGTTGCTTCTCGATGCCCGACACCAACGACTTGATCGATCCGCGCCATCTCGCCCTTCTATATACCGCAGTTGATCGACAT
>CAZYCX010000066.1:0-11889 GCA_964645875.1 uncultured Acidimicrobiaceae bacterium | reverse complement strand
CCTTCCTGGCCGTGCCCTTGGTCGCGGTGGCGGTGGCGATCCACGAGGCGGTGGCCGAAGACCCCGAATCGGGATTGCTGAGTCTGGCGAGAGGCTGACTTCCCTGTGAACGTCACTCATGGAGCCGGGGTCGGGTCGACCACACCGAGACCGACGACCGGGGCTTTTCCCGCCGATGAGTACACCGCGCGGATGGAGCAGGTTCGGACGCTGATGGGCTCGGGGGAACACGACCTCGACGCGCTGGTCGTGGCCAGCCCCGAGAACATCTACTACCTGATCGGTCTCAACCATCAGGGCTACTTCGCGTTCACGATGCTCGTCGTGCCCCGCCAGGGCGAGCCGAGCCTGCTCACCAGGAGGATGGAGGCCTACACGATCAGCCAGCAGGCCCCGGACGTGAATCACATCGGATACGGCGACGACGAGGACGCCGGGACGGCGGCGGTCCAGGCTTTGCGGAACATGGGGTTCACCGGGGGTCGGGTCGGCGTCGACCGCTCCAGCATGTTCCTCCCGGCCGGGGTTTGGGAGGAGATGGAACGCGGCCTTCCCGATGTGCAGTGGGTGGACATCAGCCGGTCGCCCAGCACGGCCGATCGGTTTCGCGCCGGCCTCGTCGACGAAGTCCGTCTGGTCAAGTCGGAGCGCGAGATCGCATACATTCGCAAGGCGGCATCGATCAGCGATCGTTCGGTGGCTGCCGCCCTGTCGACTGCAGGGGTGGGAGTGAATGAGATGGAGGTCGCTGCGGCGGCGTACCGCGAGATGATCCTGGGCGGGGGTGAGTACCCGGGGTTCGTCCCACTGATCAGATCGTCGGAGACCCTGCATCAGGAGCACTCGACCTGGCGTGACCGGCACCTCATGCCCGGTGAGGCTCTGTTCGTCGAGCTGTCGGGTGCCAGCGCTCGCTATCACGCTCCTCTCACCCGCATGGCTTATCTCGCCAGGGCTGAACCAGGGGCGGGCCGCGCCCGCCATTTGGCCCTGGTGGCGTTCGATGCGGTGGTTGCCAAGCTTCGACCAGGGGTGGTCACCGGGGAGGTATACGACGCCTGGCAGGAGGTGGTCGACGACGGGCTCGGCCACGACCGTCTCCAGAGACACCACTGCGGCTATTCGGTGGGGATCGGGTTCCCCCCCAGCTGGGTGGGCAGCTCCACGGTTCTCGGGATTCGCCGCGGTGGCCGGGTCGAGATTGCGGCGGGGATGACCTTCCACGTCCTGTCCTGGATCACCGATCCCGCTCTCGGGGATTACTTCACCTCGGACACGGTGATCGTGGGACAGGACGGGGCCGAGGTCGTCACCACCACCCCACGCGATCTCGTCATCGCTTGACTGTTCCCTTATGGTGGCCAGACGGCCACGAGGAGGAGACTTGATGAAGATCGTTGTGCCTCTCGACCTCTCCGACGTCTCGACGAAGGCGATCGAGCCTGCGGCTGACATCGCTCGCGGGGTAGGAGACCAGATCCTGTTGGTCACGGTCGCCGGAGAGAGGCTGCGCACCGACCTCCGCAGTCTCGCGGAGTCGGAGGGGACCGGGGTACCCGAGCTGATCCAGCAGTATCTGGAGAGCACCGTATCGGAGCTGAACGACGTCGACGTCGACTACAAGGTGATTCCCGGCGAGACCGCCGCGGGAGCCCTGGTGGACTTCGCCGACGACCAGGACGACGTCCGCATGATCGTCATGGCCACCCATGGCCGCACGGGAGTGGATCGGTGGCGGCTGGGAAACGTGACCGAGAAGGTGGTGCGTCATGCCACCGTCCCGGTGATGGTGATCCCCACCCGCACGAAGGCATAAAACACCGTTTTCGCGCATCGACTGCGCTGAGAACGCGCCATTTGATGCGCGAAAACGCCTCAGTCGATCTCGTCGCTGGCCTGCCAGGCCAGGGGGCCGGTCCCGGTCGGGTCGACGCGGATGAGGACGAGGGAGTCCGGGGCTACCTCGACCGTTCCCTGGTCGGGCGGCCACAGCCCGGCCTCGGCGGCGGTGGCGGTCAGCTCGAAGCCGTCGTCACCCCAGGCCACATACTCCAGCAGCGAGTCAGGGTCTGCGAAGTTCTCCGAATCGGCCAGGGCAAGCTCCCCGCCACTGGTGGAGATGTCACCCAGCTGTCTCAGACTGAACAGAATCGAGGCTCGGGGCTCGATGATGAAGATGTTGAACCGGAATCGCTGCCCGTCACGGTAGGCCCAGAGACCCTCAGTGCGCACCGTGTCCTCTCCGGTGTTCTCCAGGATGATCGAGTTGAGCTCGAAGTCGACGGCAACCAACTCCAGGTCTTCGAGCGGAGACGCCGCGGGATCGTCGCCGGTGCATGCGGGCACGGCCAGGAGCAGCGCGGCGAGCAGGGCGACCAGGGCTTTCGTCTCAGATCGCCGACCTTGTCTCCTTAGATATCGGATAGTCTCTCACCTAGTCCTTTCATCATGTCGAGGCAGGCCTCGAGCTGCTCGAGGTCGATGTATTCGTCGGGTTGATGGGCGGCTTCGATCGCTCCGGGGCCGCACACGACGGCGGGGATACCAGCCACCTGGTATATCCCGGCCTCGGTACCGAAGGGGACCGTGCTGGTCTCGTCTTTGCCCAGCAGCTCGCGCATCATCTGAACCGCTGGTGACGACGGGTCGTCTTCGAGACCGTCGACCTCTCCTTCGGGTACGGTCACCAACGACGCGTCAGGTCCCATGGCGGCGCGCAGATCCTCTTCCAGTGCTTCGATCTCGGCGAGGGCGAATCTGGCGTCGGCGCGATTGACGGGTCGCATCTCCCATTCGACGACACACTGGCCGGCGAGCACGTTGCGGGCCGACCCGCCCGAGATGGTCCCGGTGCTGATCGTGGTGTGAGGGGGGTCGTAGGGGCTCGACTCGGTCGCCCGCTCTTTCATCTCCTCACCCAACTCCATGAGACGACCGATGAAGCGCGCCGCGTGGTGGACTGCGTTCACCCCCAGCTCGGGCTGGGAGCCATGGCCTTCGACTCCCGTGATGATGGTCGTGTACTCGTAACAGCCCTTGTGGGCGGTGACGATGCCCATCTCGGTGGGCTCGCCGACGATGGCGACCGAAGGCTTGGGACCGCGCGACAGGAGGTCGTCGATCAGCGGTGGGGCACCGCGGCATCCCACTTCCTCGTCGAACGTGAGTGCGATGTGGATGGGGCGGGTCAACGGCATCTCGGCGAAGGTGGGCGCCATCGCCATGACACAAGCGATGAATCCTTTCATGTCGGCGGTGCCCCTCCCGTAGATCTTCTGATCACGCCGCATGGCGACGAACGGAGCCCCGGTCCAGTCGGACTCGTCGGCGGGTACGACGTCGGTATGCCCGGAGAGCACGACGCCCCCGTCGATGACCGGCCCGATGGTGGCGAGCAAGTTGGCTTTCTGCCGGTCGCGGTCGTGAATGAGCCTCAGATCCGATGTGTGCGGCTCGAGGTGGGCAGCGGCGTATTCGATCAGGTCGAGGTTGGACTCCGAGGTGACCGTGGGAAACCCGACCAGATCACCGAGAATCAGCATCGCCGGGTCCCGGAGAGGGTTCACGAGGTCCGTCCCAGTATCCGGGCGACCCCGTCGCGGTGCTCATCGACCAGTCGGAGGATCGTGGCGTCGTCGACCATGGAACCGGTGGCGACCAGGGCGACGTGATCGCCGAAGAGGTTTCGGTCGCGGCTCAGCAGAGCTGCAATAGGCGTCGCTCCTGCTCCCTCCAACAGCAGCCTTTCTTCGATGACCGCCTCGGCCATCGCCAAGCCGATCTCCTCCTCGGTGACGAGAACCAGTTCGTCCACGAGGTCCCGCACCATCTCGAAGGAGTGATGATTCTCGAGGGTGATCCCGCCCTGGAGGCTGTCGGCGAGACTCTCCACCTCCGGGATCGCCAGCGGCCGCCCTGCCCGCAGGCTCTCGTACATGGCTGCCCCCCGATCCATCGACACCCCGATCACCCGGGTGCCGGGGTTCAGGCTCTTCACCGCCTGGGCGATGCCTGCCATGAGGGCTCCGCCCGAGACCGGGACCACCACGGTGTCGACGTCGGGCCAGTCCTCGACGATCTCGAGCCCGATCGTTCCCTGTCCCGCCGTGGTGAGCGGGTCGTTGATCGGGTCGACGAGGAGGGCACCCTCTCGCTCGAGGGAACGGGCCAGGTCGGCTGCTTCGTCCTGGGACTCGCCGACCAGACGGACGGTGGCTCCGATTGCAGCCAGCGAATCTCGTTTGTCTGTGGTGGTGTTGTGTGACATGCACACCGTCGCCGGCACGCCGAGCGACGCCGCCACGTGGGCCACGGCTCTTCCGTGGTTGCCGGTGGAGTAGGCCACCACTCCCTTCTCGGGGTCGATGTCGGGGTGGCTGAGGATGACGTTGGCCGCCCCGCGCACCTTGAATGCGCGCGTGGGCTGGGTGGTCTCCAGCTTGAGCCGGACCTCGGCGTCTCTCGCCTTTCCGAGACCGAACGACGGCACCATCGGGGTCCGGTTGGCTACCCCGTCGATCCGCTTGGCGGCTTCACGGATGTCGTCGAGGGTGGGCCAGTGGGGAGCCGTCATGGCTTGACGAAGAGCTGTCGGGGATAGTTGGCCAGGGTCTCCGCCGAACCCGACTCCTTGATCAGGATCGACTCGGTGATCTCGAGACCCCAGTTCTTCATCCAGAGTCCAGGCATGAAATGGAACGTCATCCCGGGCTCGAGGACGGTGTGGTCGGTGAGGCGGATGGAGATGGTGCGCTCCCCCCAGTCGGGGGGATAGCTGAGCCCGATCGGGTATCCACAACGGCCCTCGCGCGTGATGCCTGCCCTGTCGAGAGACGAGTAGAGGGCGGCGGCCACGTCCGAGGCTCGGTTTCCTGCTTGGGCCGCCTCCAGGCCCGCTTCGAGCCCTTCGACCAGCGCCTTCTCTGCATCCAGCATCTCCTGGGGCGGGTTTCCCAGGTAGACGGATCGGCACAGGGGGGCGTGATAACGACGGACACACCCAGACAGCTCGAAGAACGTGCCTGCATTGTCCTGGAAGGGTCTGTCGTCCCAGGTCAGATGGGGGGCCGAGGCGTCCTCGCCGGTGGGGAGCAGGGGCACGATCGCCGGATAGTCGCCCCCGTAGCCGTCCACCCCCCGGATCGAGGTCCGGTATACCTCGGCGACCAACTCGTTCTTGGGCAGTCCCGGCTCGATCATGGCGAGGATGGTGTCGTGCGCACTCTCGACGATGCGTGCCGCGGCCCGCATGTACTCCAGTTCCTGTTCCGACTTGACCGCCCGCTGCCAGTTGACCAACCCGGTGGCATCGAGGAAGGTGGCCTCGGGGAGCCCGGCGGTCAGGTGATCGTGGGCGGCTGCGGAGTAGTAGTAGTTGTCGAGTTCGACCCCGATCCGGGCCGAGCCGAGTTCGTTGACCTTCAGCATCTCGGCCAGATGCTGGTGGGGGTGGATCTCGGTCGATTGGACGAAGTCGTCGGGGTAGCCGACGATGCTCGACTCCTCCATGTAGACGGTGCGCATGGCTCCATGGGAGTCCATGAGGCGGCCCCACCAGATGGGCTCGTCGTCGTGGATGACGATCACCGCCTGATGGGTGTAGAACGACCAGCCGTCATACCCGGTGAGCCAAGCCATGTTTGACGGGTCGGTGGCGACCAGGACCTCTAGGCCGGCGGAGTCCATGGCCGAGCGCACCTTGGCCAGGCGGCTGGCGTACTCCTCCCGTGTGAAAGGCAACGGCACATCCGGCATGGAATGCCCCTTCGGTTCGTCAGTGGCTGAGAACGGCCCTGAGGAAGGCCTTGGTTCTCTCGTGGTCGGGATCCTTGAAGATCTTGTCCGGTGGCCCCTGCTCCAGGATGCGGCCCTTGTCGAACATGAGGACCCGATCGGCCATCTCGGACGCGAATCCCATCTCGTGGGTGACCATCATCATGGTCATGTCACCGCCGGCGGCTAGCTCGCGGAGCACGTTGAGGACTTCTCCGACCAGCTCGGGGTCGAGAGCGGAGGTCACCTCGTCGAAGAGCATCACCCGGGGCTCCATGGCCAGCGACCTGGCGATGGCGACGCGTTGTTTCTGGCCACCGGACAGCTCTGCGGGACGGTGGTCGAGCTTGTCGCCCAGGCCCACCCGGTCGAGCAGCGCCTTGGCCTTCTCGGCGGCCTCGTCCTCGCTCAGGCCTTTCACCTTTATCGGGGCGAGCATCACGTTCTCGCGGGCGGACATGTGAGGGAACAGGTTGAAATGCTGGAATACCATCGAGATGTCGGAGCGCACCGAGCGGATGTGCTTCTCAGAGGCTCGCACCAGCTGTCCGTTCTTCTCCTCGTGGTAGAGCTGGCGATCGCCGATCTTGATGTAGCCGTCGTCGATGCGCTCCAGGGTCATCACCACCCGCAGGATGGTGGTCTTGCCGGATCCGCTGGGCCCGATGATGACAACTACCTCCCCTTCGCCGACCTGGAGGTCGAGCTCGTTGAGCACTACCAACTCTCCGAAGGCCTTGGTGACTCTCTCCATCTCCACTGAGGCTGCTCCCTTGGGCGCGGGCCCGGGATAATCAATCTGATTCATAGGCGACTCTCCTCTCGAGACGGCGGACGGCCATGGCGGCAGGGATGCTGACCATCAGGAACATGATCCCGGCGATCGTGAACGGCTCCACGGTGCGGAAGTCGGCTGACTGGAGCGCACGTGCGATGAAGAGCACCCCGGCGTAGGTGATGGCTGCGCCCTGGGGGGCGTCTTTGAACATCGCGACGAAATAGTTGCCCAGCGGGGGGAGAGCCCTCGGTATCGCCTGGGGCAGGATCACGTCGCGCCACTTGCTGGTGGTCTTGAGGTTGAGGGCGGTGGAAGCCTCCCACTGCCCCTTCGGCACGCTGTTGATCCCGGATCGGTAGGCCTCGGAGCAGTAGCAGGCGTAGTGCACCCCCAGTCCCACGACGAGGGTGGTGAGGGGAGAGAGGGTGCTGATGGAACGGGGGAGGAATTGGACCTGGGGCAGGGCATAGAACAGGAAGAACAGCTGCACCAGCAGCGGGGTAGAGCGCACGAACTCGACGAACCAGGCCACGGGGTAGGAGATCAACTTCCTCTCGGAGCGGCGTCCCAGGGCGAAGAACAGCCCCAGGACGAGCGCGATGACGATACCGAGCAGGGTGGCCAGGATGGTCCGCAGCATCCCCTCGATCAGAGCCGGGGTGATCTCCCAGGCGTACTCCCAGTTCCAGCGGGCAGGAGGCATGACTCAGGCGCTCCCGAACTTGCGCGCCGAGCGGCGCTCGGCCACCTTGAAGATCTGGGCGATGACCTGGGACAGGATCAGATAGATGATCAGGACGTTGATCCAGAGGAAGGGGACGTTCACCGGGTCGTCGGAGAGGACCCGGTTCTGGCGTATGACCAGTGCCACCCGGGTGAGGTCGGTGAGGGCGATCAACGAGACCAGGGCGGTCCCTTTGAGCACCTCGATGGTGAGGTTCCCGTAGGGGGGCAGGATGATGGGGACGGCCTGGGGGAGCACGACGTGGCGGAGGCGCTGCCGCTCGGTGAGGTTGAGGGCGATCGACGCCTCGGTCTGGCCCTTGGGCACCGACTGGATGGCACCGCGCACGATCTCGGCTCCGT
Organism: uncultured Acidimicrobiaceae bacterium; assembly: GCA_964645875.1. GTDB lineage: Bacteria > Actinomycetota > Acidimicrobiia > Spongiisociales > ZC4RG35 > JANQRA01. The sequence continues at coordinate 4,253 of CAZYCX010000066.1, read as the reverse complement.
AGGCCCCCATGTTGAGTCCGAGAGCGAGGATCCCCGCCATCATCGGGGGCATCGACCTCACCCCGAAGAGGATGGGGAGGGCGAAGAACATCCAGAAGAGGAGGATGATCGCCGAGATCCCCCGGGCGAACTCGATGTACACCAGCGCAGTCCCCCGTACCCAGCTCCGTGTCGAGAGCCGGGCAACCCCCATGATCAGTGACATCACCGTGCCCAGGGCGAACGAGCCGAGAATCACCTGGATGGTCACCCAGGTTCCGCTCATCAAGTTGTTGTACTGACGTGGGGTGAGGAGGAACTCTTCTAGCAAGACGGCCTCATTCCGGTGGGCTATCCGGAGGAGGGAGCTCCCTCCTCCGGACAGCCCGCTGGCGGCTGACTGTCGTCAGCCTCCGATCAGGTCCTCGAGGGTCAGGTCCTCGGCATCCTCGGCCAGCCTCCTGAGCCCGAGGTGCTCCTCGACGATGTCATGGACCTCGCCGGAGTCCTTCAGCTCGTTCAACACCCGATTGAACTCGTCACGCAGCTCCTGGTTCTCGTAGCGGAAACCGAAGCCGCCACAGCCCAGGATCTCGTTCCCTTCCTCGTCGAGGGCCGGGAAGGCGGGCAGTGCCTCGTACCCCGGCATCACGTCGGCGTGCTGCTGCACGGTGAGGATGGTCCCGGAGACGGCATCGACGCGTCCGGCGGCGATGGCGTCGTACTGGTCCTCGATCCCGGCGAACTCGACGATCTGACCATCCGGGATTCCGGCCCACACCGCATAGTCGACGTTCACCGTCCCTGAGGCGACGGCAAGTCTGGCGTCGGTCTCCGCCACCGAGTTGTAGTTGGTGAGGCCGAACGGGTTCCCCTCCTCCACGAGCATCGATTCGAGCACGCAGTAGTCCGGGTCCGTGAACAGCACGTTCTCGGCTCGGTCGGCGTTGATGTACATGCCGGCGGCGATCATGTCGAAGTTACCCGCCTCGAGGCCTCCGATGAGACCTCCGAACTCGGTCACGACGGCTTCCATGTTGGGGATGCCGAGTTCCTCGAACACACGCTTGGCGATCTCCGGCGCCTCCCCGGTGATCTCACCGGTCTCTTCGTCCTCGTATCCATAGGGGACTTCGTTGGCTACGCCGACGGTCACCGTGCCGGACTCGCGGAGCTGCTCGAGGAGGCTGTCGCCCCCGTCCGAGCCGACGTCGCCATCGTCGCCTCCGGTGCCGTCGTCGGTGCCACAGGCGGCAACGACCATGGCGAGCACGGCGATGATCGCGAGCAGACGCCACGCGACTCCTCGATTGTTCACATTCATCAGTGGTCTTCCTCCTTGGTGGTTTCGGCGCACGGGTAGGTCGACCCATGACGCGAAAGAGCGATCGGCGGGAATTCGGGCCGAGCAGGATCGAGTGATGCGCTCGAGAGCCGATTGGCTCCGAACCACTTTCTCCCGTCTCGGATACGGTCTCCTCCGATCGCTGGTCGGGAGTGTATACCGACAAACTACTGAATGTCGACGGACCGTATACAATCTGTTCGCCTCCGAGGAGAGACGAATAGGTGGAAGGTGTTTCCCTCTTGACTTCAAAGCCGACAAGGCACGAGATCCACGCCGCGTTGAGGGAGCAGATCATCCTTCTCGATCTGCCTCCCGGGTCGCGGTTGCGTGAGGAGCAGTTGGCGGAGCACTTCGGGGTGAGTCGCACTCCGATCAGACAAGTTCTGGACCGTCTCGAGTTCGAAGGGCTCGTCGAGCAGGGTGAGGGCCGGGGAGCCCGTGTCTCCCCACTCGACCCCAAGGAGCTGCGCGACATCTGGGCGATGCGGCTCCGGATCGCGGAGATGGTGGGCGAATTCATCCGTCTCCCCAGTGGTGCCGAGATCGTCGACAGGCTGGCGGAGATCCGCAATCAGCTCGCGGAGCTCAAGGAGACCCGGGACATTCGGATGCTCGGCGCCCTCTACAACCGGTATCACGAGGCCATGCTCGGCGTGATCGGCAACGCCGCCCTGGCTCGGATCCACGATCTCCTCTACGTGCAGACGGCGCGCGTCTGGATGCAGTTCCTCCCGGAGATGGACATCGAGCGTGAGATCGACGTCATGGCCGAAGAGGTGGGCGAGACCATGGCTGCCCTGGCCGAAGGGTCCATCGGCGAGGTGGCATCGGTGCGTGCCGATCACATGAGGAGGCTGCTCACCAGGTTCAACCAGCACGTCACGACCTTCCCAGTGGTCCCGGCGTGAGCTTCAAAGGAGGCGACATGATCGAAGAAGGGCTCGGCCGCGGCACCATGTCGGTGTGGGGCGGAGAGGACCGATATCTCCTCGACCGCGCCACGCAAGTGCCGGTGGTGCACAGCGTCTCGTTCGGATACGACGATCTCGACGAGTGGATGGATGTGGCCATGGGCAACGCCGAGGGTCACATCTACGGCCGCAACACCAACCCCACCGTTGCGGTGTTCGAGGAGAAGATCAGGCTTCTCGAGGGGGGAGAGGCCGCCACGTCGGCGTCGACCGGGATGGCCGCCATCTCCAACACCCTCCATGCACTGTTGGCGCCGGGCAGGCGAGTGGTCAGCGTGAAGGACACCTATGGGGGGACCAGCAAGGTCTTCACCGACTTCCTCCCCGTCTACGACGTGGATGTGGAGCTCTGTGACACCACGGACTTCGACGCCATCGAAGCCGAGATCGCCAAAGGCTGTGACATCCTCTATCTGGAGTCACCCACCAACCCGACACTCAAGGTCATCGACCTGGAGCGTCTGGCGCGGGCCGGCCACGAACAGGGTGCTGTCGTGATCGTTGACAACACGTTTGCCACCCCGATCAACCAGATACCCCTCACTCTCGGGGCGGATCTCGTCGTGCACAGTGCTACCAAGTTCCTGGGTGGGCACGCCGATGCCCTGGGCGGAGTGGTCGTGGGATCGCACGAGTTGGTCGAGAGGGTCTTTCGCTACCGGGAGATCAACGGGGCCACCCTGCACCCGATGGCCGCCTATCTGCTGCTCCGCGGCATGAAGACCCTGGAGCTCCGGGTGGAGCGTCAGAACCAGAGCGCGCAGCGGATCGCCGAACATCTCCTGGGGCATCCCAAGGTGAAGGCGGTGCACTATCCCGGGCTCCCCTCGCATCCCCAACACGAGATGGCCAAGCGCCAGATGAGCGGTTTCGGGGGAATGCTCAGCTTCAGCCTCGGTGACGACCTCGACACCATCCGCAAGTTCATCCCCCGCCTCGAGTTTGCCCATGCCGCCGCCAACCTCGGTTCGGTCGAAACCATCGTGGCCCCGCCGGCGACCAGCAGCCACGTCGAGGTCCCGAAGGACGAACGTGCCGCCCTGGGCATCCCCGAGGGGCTCATCCGCTATTCCGCCGGCATCGAGAACGTCGAGGATCTGATCTCAGACCTCGACTCTGCACTCGAGGGCATCTAGGTCGGCGGGGGCGATGGCAACGATCCGGGTCCTGATCGAGTCCGACCTGCGAGAAGCAGTCGGGTTCGGCCCCGAGGAGCTCGATGCCATCGAGGCGGTGTATCCCCTGATCACGTCAGGAGTGGGGTCGGTGCCTCCGATCATGCGCATCGACGTGCCCGAGCGCAACGGAGAGATCGACATCAAGTCGGCGTACCTGCCCGGCTACTCCGGCATCGCGGTGAAGGTCTCTGCCGGGTTCTTCGACAACCCGAGCAGGGGCCTGCCCAGTCTCGGTGGCCTGATGATGCTCTTCGACTCGGAGACGGGCATCCCCCAGTGCGCGCTGTTCGACAACGGATATCTCACCGACCTGCGAACTGCTCTCGCCGGCGCCGTGGCCGCTCGTCATCTCTCCAACGAGAGTGCCTCCACCATGGGTGTTTTCGGTGCCGGGAGACAGGCCCGACTCCAGGTGGAGGCGCTGACCCTGGTGCGCCCGGTCGACCGGGTCAGGGTGTGGGCCCGTCGCGGGGAGCAGGCCGAGAAGCTCGCCGCGGAGTTGAAGGCGGAGCTGAACCTCGCTGCCGAGGCCGTGCCCACCAGCGGAGAGGCCGTAGAGGGGGCGGACATCGTCGTCACCACGACACCCTCCACCGAGCCCCTGGTGACCGAGGCCATGCTCCTCCCTGGGATTCACATCACCGCGGTGGGCTCCGACGCCGAGGGGAAGCAGGAGGTGGCTGCCGCCGTGGTCGCCGCGGCCGACGGATTCTTCTGTGACAGCATCGCTCAGAGTGCGCGGCTCGGCGAGTTGAGAGCAGCGGTCGAGGCTGGCTT
>CAZYCX010000065.1:1713-11969 GCA_964645875.1 uncultured Acidimicrobiaceae bacterium | reverse complement strand
TTTGTAATCAGCAGGTCGTCGGTTCGACTCCGGCACGCGGCTCCGATCGAAGCGAACCCAGGGTTCCAGGCCCCGCTCAGCGAGGTCTGGCGCCCTGAGATCGCAAATCCTCCTGATCGATGGGACCGCCTCTTACCCTTCGGGCGATGTTGAACGAAGGGGACAGGGCGATCCTCGATTTCGAGCGCTTCTCCTGGCGCGACCCGGGACCCAAGGACCAAGCGATCGAGATGTCTCTCGGTCTGACCGCAGCCGACTACTACGAGCGTCTTCGATCACTGGTCCTGGGTGCTGCGGCGTTGGCTTACGATCCGCTGACCACTAAACGTGTCCTGACCATCATCGACGAACCGAGGGAAACGGGGCTGGCCATCTGATGACCAACAAGGGGAAGCACGCGTCGCAGACGCCGGGGACGTTCTACCGCGACCTGGCCATCATGATCCTGGGCATCATCGTGGTGGGTGCCTTCGTCTTCTTCCTGCTCTACCTGCTCGCCGATCAGCCGGATACCGGTCCGATCGCGGCCACGACCACCACGAGCGCTCCCGAGACGACCACCTCAGTTGGAGCCACCACCACCACTGACGGTGAAACCACGACCACGACGGTGGCCCCCACCTCGACCATGGTGGCGGTGCGGCCCCCGGCCGAAGTCACCGTCGTGGTGCTCAACTCGATGGGTCTCGACGGAGCCGCCAGCGGTCTCACCAACGATCTCGCCGAGGCCGGATACCAGACCCTCACCCCGGACAACTACGCGCCGGAACAGGACCCGTCCCGCATCTGGTATCGGGACGATTTCGCCGCCGAGGCTGCAGTCCTGGTCGAGTTCTTGCCCGGGGCGACCGTGGAGCCACTGCCCGATGAGTCGCTTCAGGAGGGTGCCGACGTCGTGTTGGTGTTGGGTACCGGATACAGCGAATGACCCGTATGGCGGTCGGTTTCGGCCGTGAATTCCCCAGAATCTGGCTGCTGCCGATCGGGGCCCTCACCGCGATCCTGGGTGTCGCGGCCAGCGGTCGTCTGAGCCGGTCGATCGTGGCGGATCTCATCGCCTGGTGGCCGGTGTGGACCGGTCTCGGGTTGGCCGCCTACCTCCTCCGCGAACGCAAGATAGGACTGGTTCGAGCGGCGGGGGTCGTCCCTATGGTGGCCCTGGTGCTGGTGGGGCTGTTCACCTGGGGTCATCTCGCCGGTTGGGCGATGATGCCCTCGGCATCGCAGCGTCTGGTCGGCCCGGAGGTGACTGGACTCACCTCGGCCACGATGACGGCAGAGGTGGACGGGATCATCGAAGTGCGGGGTGGAGGCCGGTTTCTCTACCTGGTCGAGCCGGTGAAACGGGGTGGCGGAGTCGGCATTCCCACCGCAGCCGAGCAGATGGTCGACGCCTCAGTGTCGGTTGAGCTGCAGGCTCCGACCGATCCGGGTCTCTACTCCTACGCGGGTTGGGGCATGCGGCTCTCCGACACTCCTGTCTGGACCTTGACGCTCGTCGGAGCATTGGATGCCGACCTGACCACGCTCACCCTGGAACGGCTCGCCGTGGCCGGAAGCGGGACAGTGATATTGGGGGAGGCGGACGGCGAGACCGGCGTGGCGGTGGATGGTGTGTTCCATGTCGTCATACCTGAGGGCGTTCCGGCGCGGGTCAACGGCCGTGCCTCGGTGCCGGCCTCCTGGGCACCGGATGCGGTCGGGGCAGCGTCCCCGTTTCCCGGCGAGGGGTGGGTGATCACGGTGGCTCCCGAGGCCACCGTGACCGTCTCCGAGGCTTCGGAAACCGGCTAGGTACACTCCTCGAATCGTGTCCAGTGATCGGTTGCGACAAGCCGCCCTCGTAGTCTGGATAGCAGTCGGACTGGTCGCTCTCGGCTGGGTCTTTCTCGTCATCGGCGGGGCAATCAGGGTGATCTGGCTCCCTCTGGCGTTCGCCGCAGGGTTGGTGTTCATCCTCGAACCGTTGGTCAAGGTCTTCGAGGGGTTGCGCATACCGCGGCTGATCGGCTCGATCCTCTCCCTGCTTGTCCTGGTCGCGGTGATCGTGGCGGGCGGTGCCCTGGTCTGGCCCACCGTGCAGACGCAGGGATCCGAGCTGATCGAGCAGCTTCCCGACATCTACGTGTCGGTCGTCGACTGGCTGGGGAATGCGGCGATCGTGCTCGGTCTGAACATCGACGAGATGTTGTCCCAGGAGACGATCGAAGCCTGGTTGCGCGACCCGGCCAACCAGGCCACCATCCAAGACCTCGTGTTCGGCTTCGGTGCCGGAGCGGGAGTCGTCCTGCGAGGCGTTGCCGAGACCATCGCCGTGGTCGTGCTCGCTCCGGTGCTCGCCATCTACCTGCTCATCGACCTGGATCGGTTCAAGCGGCGCTCTTTGGAGCTGACCCCCCCCAACCAGCGTGACGAGGTCGCCTACGTGAGCGGTGAGGTGGCCACTGCACTCGGCTCATTCGTCCGGGGACAACTCCTCGTCGCACTCATCGTGGGCATCCTCTCCAGTATCGGCATGTGGGTCATCGACCTCCCCTTCTGGCTCATCGTCGGGATCGTCGCCGGGTTCCTGAACCTGATCCCTTTCCTGGGCCCGGTGGTGGGTGGCGCGCTTGCTGCTCTCGTGGCACTCCTCAACGGGGACCCGTGGCAGGCGGTTTGGGCGGTCGTCATCATGACGGCGGTCCAACAGGTCGACAATCACCTCATCACGCCGGTGGTCCAGCGGGCCCGGGTGCAGCTCTCGCCGCTCGTCATCGTGCTCGCACTGATCATCGGCGGGGCGCTCGCCGGGCTGCTCGGGGTCCTGGTCGCCATCCCGGCGACGGCCGCGATCCGTATCGTGGTGGGCCACCTGTGGCGGACTCGTGTGCTCGGTCAGTCCTGGGAGGAGGCCAGCGAGGCGATGATCGAGGTCACCGAGCCCCCGGAGCGGTTGTCCCGGATCGGCCGCAGACCCCTGGAGCAGCGTCGTCTCTTCGACACTCAGGAGATGACCGAGCTCGGCGCCGAGGGGGTACCGGAGGACGAGAAGGTCTGACCGGCTGTTCAGATGCTGTCGGGCCCACATGCGACCCCACAGCATTGGGCGCAGGTGATCGTGCTAGACCTCGCCGAGGTAGGCCTTACGCATTTGCGGGTTGTCGAGCAGGCCCTGTGCGCTGTCGTCGAGGACGATCTGGCCCGTCTGGAGGACGTATCCGCGGTCGGCGATCGACAGTGCCATGTTGGCGTTCTGCTCCACGACGAACACCGTGGTGCCCGCCTTGTTGATACGTTGGATGATCTCGAAGTTCTGGGCGACCAGCACCGGGGCCAATCCCATCGAGGGCTCGTCCATGAGCAGGACCTTCGGTTGGGCCATCAGCGCTCTGCCCATCGCCACCATCTGCTGTTCGCCGCCGGACAGAGTGCCGGCTCTCTGGTTGATACGTTCCTTCACCCGGGGGAAGATCTCGAACACCCGCTCGTAGTCGTCGTCGAGCTGCTCACCGCGCCGAAGGTAGGCCCCGATCTCGAGGTTCTCTTTGACGGTCATCCTCTTGAACAGACGACGGTTCTCGGGAACCATCGTCAATCCATGGCCGACACGTCGGGCTGTGCTCCACCTGTTGACGTTCTCGCCGTCGAGATACACCGCGCCCGACGAAGGGATGAGATACCCCAGCATCGTCTTCAGCGTGGTGGTCTTGCCTGAAGCGTTGCCGCCGAGGAGGCAGACTATCTCGCCTGCGTACACGTCGATATCGACGTCCTTGAGGATGTGTGCCGCCCCGTAGTGGGTGTTCACTCCCTTCAGCGACAGGATCGGGGTGCGGTCTTTCATGAGCCCAACTGCGCCGGGCGACCGAGATATGCCTCGATCACGTCCTGGTTCGTGGAAACCTTTTCATAAGAGCCTTCGGTCAGCTTCACTCCGTGGTCGAGCACCACGACCCGATCCGACACGTTGCGCACCACCTGCATGTCATGCTCGATGAGGACGATTGTGTAGCCCTTTTCGCTGCGGAGCCGACCGATCAATTCCGTCAGTTCGAGGGTCTCCCTCGGGTTCATCCCGGCTGTCGGCTCGTCGAGGAGGAGGATGCGCGGGTCGGTGGCCATGGCTCGAGCGATCTCGAGCCGGCGACGGTTGGCATATGAGAGGACCATCGATAGTTGGTCGTAGCGGTACCCGACCAAACGAGTGCCAAAGAAACCGAGCACTTCCTTGGCCTTGGCCTCGATCTCGGCCTCCTCCCTGCGATGACGGGGCGTCTTGAAGATGGCGCTGAGCAGCCCTGATTTGGTCCTGGCGTGCTGGCCGACCATGACGTTCTCGAGCACGGTCATGGCTGGGAACAGCCTGACGTTCTGGAACGTGCGGGCCAACCCGAGTCCGAGGATCTGATTCGGTCTAAGACCCACCAGGTCCTTGCCTTCGAAGAGGATGCTGCCCTCGTCAGGTCTCTCCATACCGGTAACCAGGTTGAAGAAGGTCGTCTTGCCGGCACCGTTGGGCCCGATCACGCTGACGATCTCGCCTTCATCCACATGCATGTCCAGACTGTTGATGGCTCGCAGACCGCCAAATGACTTGCTCAGTCCGTTGATCTCCAGCAGGGCCATCAGGCGGGCTCCTCTACCACTTCGCCACCACTCCCTGCCTCGCCGTAGATCTCCAGCCAAGCGTCTTGTGCCAGCTCATCCGTATGCAGCTCCTGGGCCCGCCGTTTGCTGGGAATGAAGCCTTCGGGTCGCAGCAGCATCATGGTGATCAGGAGGACGCCATAGAAGAGGAACTGATACTGGGAGAATTCGCGCAGCAGGTTGGGTAGGGCGATCAGCGCCAGGGCGCCCACCGTGACACCGGGGACGCTCCCCATACCACCGACGATGATGATGACGAGAACGGTGATCGACACCACGATGTCGAAGCTGTGCGGGTACACCGAACCGATCTGGGACCCGAACAGCGCTCCTCCGAAGCTGGCCAGGATGGCGCCGACGACGAAGGCGGAGAGCTTGGCAGTCACGATGTTTACGCCCATCGCCTCGGCGACGGACTCGTCCTCGCGCATCGCCATCCAGGCACGGCCCCAGCGAGAATTCTGCACCGCCAGTGTGATGTAGGCGGCGAGCACGACGAACAAGAAGATCGGGTAGAAGTAGTCCTGGGGTGACCTGAATACCAAAGGGCCGATCTGCAGATCGGGGATGTTTGTGACCCCCTGGGCACCGCCGAAGTAAGGAGCCAGCCACTGTGAGTTGAGCAGGATTCGGGCGATCTCGCCGAATCCGAGGGTGACGATGGCGAGATAGTCGCCTCTCATCCGGATCACCGGTGTGGCCACGATCACCCCGGCTATGGCGGCCGCGATCATCACGAAGGGAAGGGCGGCCAGCAATGACAGCTCGGGACTGAACGCCGGCGATAGCGGGGAGGTGAGGATGGCCGCGCTGTAGGCACCGACGGCGAAGAAGGCCACGTAACCGAGGTCGAGGAGGCCGGCATAGCCGAGGACGATGTTGAGGCCCAGGGCCATCAGCAGGTAGATCCCGGCGGTGTCGAGCACCTGGCTCACGAACGGCCCCATGATTCGGGGCACGAACCACAGAACCACCAAGATCACGGCCGCCAGCCCGATGGTCCACCTGGTCCTCTGCGCCGGCGGGAGGACGTCGAATCTCTGCCGCAGGGTGGTCTTGCGCCCTCCCAAGTACCAGTAGAGGGCGGAGAAGCCCACGAAGACGATCAGGGCCCCCACCACCGTCAAGGGCCCGCCGCGGCGGGTGAAGAGGAGCCTGGTGACGGAATCGAGGCCGATTCCGCCGAAGAACTGACCGACGATATCGGTGAACAGGGCGAAGATCAGCACCCACATCAGAGCGGGCACGACGGCACGACGCCATCTCGCCGAGAGGAAGTGAACGCCTGCTCCGACCAGGCCCAAGGCAGAGGAGAGGACAACGATGGTGGGGACGGCGGCCGCAACCGGCAAGCCGAACGAGACCACCTCTGCGAGCCGTGGGGAGAGTTCGAGGAATATCCCCCTCAGGTCGAAGGTCGTCATGAGAATCAGCAACAGAGCGGTGCCGGCCCCACCGATGGCGCCGGCGAGGGCGCCTGCAAGGAGATTGCGTCGCCCGGGAACGGCGGGGGCGAACCCCTCCAGGGTGGACGGTGGCTTGGAAGCGATCCAGCCGAAGGCGAACGCCATCAGATAGAGGAAGAGGAGCCCGAGGGGAAGGAACGGGTCGACGATGAGCCGGGCCTGGAACGTGCCCACTATCCCCGTCGCCGCCACCAGGACCATCACCGCGGCACCGGACATTCCCAGGCGGACAGCCCTTCTCATGTCGAGCCTGGGAGCAGGGAGAAGGTCTCGCTCCTCGACCTCGACGGCAGGTGTTTCGACGTCCGCCATCGCTCAGGTCCTATCGGTGGCCAGCCGCTCGCCCAGGATTCCCGACGGGCGGAAGATCAGGACCAGAACGAGGGCCAGATAGGCGACGACGTCTTTGAGTTGACTGAAAGCGGGTATCTCGTACCCGGCGAGGACGAGACTCGGTCCCACCGACTCGAAGACACCCAGGCTGACCCCGCCGAGCATTCCTCCGACGATGTTGCCGATGCCACCGAGAACCGCGGCGGTGAATGCCTTGATGCCGGGGAGGAACCCGGAGAAGAAGTTGAGGCTGGGAAAGACCAGCCCCCACAAGGCACCGGCAACCCCCGCCATAGCCCCGCCGACAGCGAACACGATGACGATGGTTCGGTCGACGTTGATGCCCATGAGGGCGGCGGTTTCCGGGTCCTCGGAGACGGCCCGCATCGATCTACCGGTGCGAGTCCGCTCGACGAATATGTAGAGGCCGGCCATCATCACGAGGGCGGCGACGATCACCACGACCTGCGACTTCAGGATCACCAACCCGAAGATGTCCCATGTCCCCCGGAGCTGCTCGACCCTGGGGAAGGCCTTGGTGCTGGGGCCGACCAGGCCCCGGACGATGTACTGGAGCGTGAATGACGCGCCGATCGAGGTGATCAGGGGAATCAGCCTCGGAGTCCCCCGCAGGGGCCGGTAGGCCACTCGCTCCACTATCACCGCGACCGCTGTCGAGGTGAACATGCTGGCCACGAGCACGATGAGCAGTGATACGACCGGATTCGAAGCCCACAAGCTGGTGCCGGCCAGGGCGTTGGCTACCAGGAATGCCGACATCGCCCCCGTCATGAACACCTCACCGTGGGCGAAGTTGATGAAGCGGAGCACGCCATAGACCATGGTGTACCCCAGAGCGATCAGGGCATAGACCGAGCCCGTCGAGACTCCGAAGACGATCAGATCACGCCACTGCGCTGCTGAGAGACGCCCCGAGGAGATGCTTTGAAACGACCCGTAGAGGATCACAACCAGGGCGACGATGCGGAGAAACCAAAGGAAGATCGCAACCGGTGTGATCCGGGACACACGTGGTGGACGTGCGGGGACGGTGGCTTCGGTCATCGGTTTCTACCCCATCTGTGACGGAATGCCCGGCACCAATGACATGGTGCCGGGCATTCTGTTGTCAGTCGGTCAGAGCCCCAGGTCTTCTCTTGTGTACGTCGCGATGACATTGGAGCGGACGTCTGCGATCGCCGCCGTGTCGTCCGTGTTCTGGACGATGTCGATCGCGGGACTGGCGCAGTCACCGAAATCGTCACAGCTCAGCGTCCCAGTGAGGCCGTCGTAAGTGATGCTCTTCAGCTCGTCACGCAACGCCTGAAGGTCGATCACCAGCGTGCCGTCGCTCTCCTGTGCGATGTTCTCGATGGCGGTGAGCACCATCATCGTCGCATCGTACGCATGGGCGTGGAACGACTGGATCGGCGGCTCACCATACGCCTCCTCGTAAGCGGCCACGAAGTCGCTGTACGCGGGAGTCGTCGGAGTCTGTGGACCCGAGAAGTACATGCCCTTGGTCTGCGGCAGAGTCACGTATGTGTCCGACAGCAGGCCATCGGCCCCCATCAGCACGGTGTCTTCGAGACCAGACACTTCCTGTGCCTGCTCGGCGATGAAGTCGCCTGCCGGCTGGAATATCGGGAAGAAGATCAGCTCCGCTCCGGCGGCAGCGATCTCGGTGAGCACCGGACGCATGTCGGTTTGTTCTGGCGTAACGGCTGTGCTGTCCACGATCTCGCCGCCCAGGCCCTCGAAGGCTGCCTCGAAGGCGCCGGTCAGACCCTGCGTGTAGGGATCACCGTCGTTGATGGTTGCGACCTGGGTCAAGCCCAGCTCTTCGAAAACGAAGGTAGCCGCGGCCGCACCCTGGATGGCGTCGTTGTGGGCTGTCCGGAAGTACCCCTCGTGGTATTCGGGGCCGGCAGTCCCGGCCAGGTCCGAGGTGAGGACGGGTGAGGTGTTGGATCCGGAAACCAGGACGCGGTTCGCGTCGGTGACCACCGCGGATGCCGGAACACCGGCACCGGAGCAGCTCGTCCCGATGACCGCTACGACGTCGGGGTCAGCCACGATGCGGGTAGCACCGGTCTGGCCGCCTTCCGAGTTACACAGGTCGTCCTCGTTGAACGCCAGTTCGATCGAATGACCGAGAATCTCGCCTTTGTCGGCGATGGCGATCTCGGTGGCTCGCACCTGATCGGTCCCAAGACTGGCTACGTCACCGCTGATGGCCTGGAGTGAGGCGATCTTGATCGGATCACCCTCCGCCACCTCGATAGCGCCGAGCTCGCCTACCTCTACGTCATCACCGGTGCCCTCGCCATCGCCACAAGCCGCGATGATCAGGGCCAATGCCGCGAGGAGCGCAACAAGGCCTCTTTGCTTTTTCATAGAATTCCTTCCTCCGTTGTCAGTGCGACGTGACATATGCCGCGCCGCGCTGGGACTTTATACCAATCTCCCGTCTGTCGGTCCCTCCCGAGCGATATTTGGTCTCGGCGTGATGACACGTGACTCTGAGTGGTGGTGTGGGGTCAGGGCTGGGGGCAGTCGGGACCGGTCCCGGAAATCACGAGATGGCGTAGCGTTGGGGTCAGTGTCATGGCGCCGGATTCCATGGTTGTCGAGGATGGGGTCGAAGAACGCGGCCCGCGGAGAGATGCCCAGTCGTCGTGGCTGCTGGTCGCGGTCGCGTTCGTCCTCGGCCTCGCCCTTGGGACCCTGGCCCCCGTCGACCAAGACGTCACCGTTGGGGAGAGCCCGGATCCGACTGCGATCGAGACCCCGGTGGGGGCCGCCGCCGACGAGTCCGAATCGGGAATCTCCGATTTCATGGCCGAGTTCCCGGATGCATTGGTCGCGGTGGTCGATGGGGTCGGAAGTGGGCACGACTACTTGTTGTGGCCGGTGAAAGGCCCTCTCCTCGAGCGCTCCATGACTGGAGGTTCCGGGGTGCGTCTGGATGCCACCGGGGCATCCGTGGCCTTGTCCGACCGGGTCCCCGGGCTCGACGGTGTGATCCTCTCCGTGGGGCGATTTCACAGCATCCGTGCGGTCTCGTCCGGAGTGACCAGCTATGCCTGGCACGACGCCACGTCCGGGGCCCTCGCCTTCACCACGGAGTCCGACGGCGATTGGCTTCTCCACCTGGTTTCAGCGAACTTCACTCCGACGACGGTGGCGAGCGGTCCTGCCGACGGCCGATCTGTAGCCGCGTGGGGACACTGGGGATTCGCCGTCCAGACGCCGCGCCCTCAGGTCGTGCTGCTCACCCCGGCAGGCGAGTTGAAGGCGACCGAGGCGGGTGTCGCCCTGGCTTCCCACGAATCGGGATGGCTCCTGGTCGAGGATGGCGACCTCAAGCTGGTCTCTGCGGGGGGTGGCGTCCGCCGCCTACGAGTCGCCGACGCTTCGGAGCGCATCTTCGCGGCCGCGTTTTCTCCCGATGGCGACCTGGTGGCGATGGCCAGGGGGACAGGTGTTCACGTCTACGATCTGGCCGGCGGCGAAGAGATCGCCAATCTCGCGGCATATCCAGGAGATTGGATCGCCTGGTCGTCCGACTCGAGATTCATCGTCGCGCCCGCCCGGAGCGGGATCGTCATCCACGACCTGGAGACCGGCGGTTCCCTCACGACGCTGGTGGGGCACAAGGTGATCGTGTCTCAGGTGCGACCCCTGTCGACTTCCTAGGATCTATCCCATGGCTGGAGCCGGACCAACCGAAGAGCTTGCCCCCAAAGACTCCTATATGTCCTCGGCCGAGGGCCGGGTGCTCGAGGTGTCCGATGGTGGCCTGTTTCTCGACCGGACCGTCTTCTA
>CAZYCX010000065.1:0-1613 GCA_964645875.1 uncultured Acidimicrobiaceae bacterium | reverse complement strand
GGCGCCAAGGTCACCGGTGGCAACATGACTCCTGGCGAGGCGCGCATGGACTTCGAGCTCGACGGGATCTCGGTGGAGTTCGGCGCCGAGGTCGAGCGCAAGCTCAATGAGGAGCTGATCAAGGGATATCCGACCGAGATCATCGTGATGGCCCGGGAGATCGCCCTCCAGGATCCCGACCTGATCCGGACCAAGGTGAACCTGATACCCGAGTTCGTCCAGGAGATCAGGGTGGTGGACATCAAGGGCCTCGATCGTCAGGCCGATGGCGGGACCCACGTGAACTCGACGCTCGAGGTGGGCCGGATCGAAGTGGTCAAGACCGAGTCGAAGGGCCGGGACAACAAGCGCATGCGCATCCGGGTGGTCGAGGCTGTCGACCGGATCGACGAGTAACGGTCCCATCTCCCGAACTGAGGGCGCTGGAGCAACGTTTGCGCGGGCCTGGAACCCGGGGTTCGTGGAATTGCCGGGTCCTGCTCGAGAAACCAGGTACCAAGTAGGGCGCATGATCGACTTCGTACTGGGCCTGGCCCTGGCCGGGATGCTCGTCCGTGGTTGGCTCCGCGGTTTCGTCCGCGAGGCTCTCGACCTGGTCGGGCTGATCGTGGGTCTGTGGCTGGCCTTCCGTCTCTCCACCCCGTTTGGCGACTTCATGACGGACAGCTTCGGCGTGAGCCCGGAGGTGGGTCGGATCGGCGGCGGGATCCTCCTCTTCGTCCTGTTCGGTGCCCTGCTCAGCGTGGCCGCCCATTTCCTGTCGAAGATGATGAACCTGCCCGGTCTCTCGATGGTGAACCGGGTCGGTGGAGCCACCGTGGCGGTGGGGTGGGGGACGATGATCGCCCTGATTCTGATCAGCCTGGTCTCGGTGTCGCCGGTGCCCGACAGTTGGAGAGACCAGCTCGACGACTCGAGAGTCGTGGCGCTGATCGCCGGTGACGACGCCGTGCCGCGACGGCTGTTCGAGTCTCTCGCCGGGGACAACGTGATGTCGGCCGTCGCCGCACTGCGGGAGATCTTCGGCGCACCGCGGGCGGTCCCCGAGGGCGAGGAAGTCCTCGAGATCCCGCCTGCTGCCGGGGACGAGATCCGTCAGGTCCGCGATGAGGCGGCCGACATCGTCGATCGCCTCAATGAGGATCGGGTCAGCGTCGGACTGGGCGCGGTCCGGCCGACCGACGCGATCAACACCCTCGCCGAGAGCCATGCGGCAGCCCTCTATACGAGTGGTCGCCTGGAGAGGATCGACGACTGCCTTGCCGCTCTCGCCGAGCGTTCCTACCAGGTGTTGCGGTGTTCCAACTCGGTGGCCCTTGCGGGCACCCCGCCGGGGGCCTACTCCGGGATCTACGAATCCGTTGAAGGTCGGGCCATGATCGAAAGCCCAGGTTTCGACCGGACCGGCGTCGCCGTGGTCGACGGCCCCACCGGTCGGCTGGTCGTCATCGTGCTCTCCGGCTGAGCCTCATCCGACCGGTTGCGGCACACGCCGGGCCCGGACCATGGCTACGAATGCAACGCCGCCCAACACGATCACCGCGCCGCCGATCTGGACTGCCGACGGACGCTCACCGAAGATGATCGCTCCCCACACCATGGTGAGGGCGGGT
>CAZYCX010000064.1:0-12488 GCA_964645875.1 uncultured Acidimicrobiaceae bacterium | reverse complement strand
AAGACCGCCCCCTGATGCCTCCGTTTTCGCGCATCAGGTGCGCTGATCACGCGCCATCTGATGCGCGAAAACGGAGAGAAAACGCACAGAACGGGTCAATAGGTTGACATTGGGTGCCGATAACAGCAATACTCACGGATTCCAGATGAAGAAGAGCACGTACATCTCCGCCGATCTCGTACTCCTCATCGAGTAGCGCGCGCAGTCGACCCTGCGTGCGCTGAACCCTCCGTCACCGGGGGGTTTTTTAGTACCCAGACAAACCCATGACACCAAAGCAATACACCGGATCGCACTCCCTTCTCCAGAGTCTCGAGCACGAAGGCGTCGAGACCATCTTCGGTGTGCCCGGTGGAGCGATACTCCCGGCTTACGATCCTCTGCTCGACAGTCCGATACGTCATGTGTTGGCCCGTCATGAGCAAGGGGCCGGCCATATGGCCGAGGGCTACGCGATGGCGACCAGCAGGGTGGGTGTGGCTATGGCCACCTCCGGGCCAGGGGCAACCAACCTCATCACACCCCTCCAGAATGCAAAGATGGACTCGACTCCGCTGGTCGCCATCACGGGCCAGGTGGGCACTGCCGCCATCGGCAGTGACGCCTTCCAGGAGGCCTACACCACGGGCCTCGCCATGCACTGCACGAAGCACTCCTACCTGGTTACCGATGCCGACGAGATACCGGACGTCGTCCACGAGGCGTTCCACATCGCCTCGACCGGGCGCCCCGGGCCGGTGCTGGTCGACATACCGAAGGACGTGCTCAACCAGCACACCCGATGGTCTACTCCGTCCCTGGCCGGCCTGCCCGGTTACAAACCTCCGTCGTCGGAGGGCCACCCGAAGCAGATCAATGCCGCCGTCGAGTTGATCGAGAACGCCGAGCGCCCGGTGCTCTACGTGGGCGGCGGTGTGATCCGCTCCGGCGCCTCCGCCGAGCTGCTGGCCTTCGCAGAGACTGCCAACGTCCCCGTCGTCACCACGCTGATGGCGCGCGGTGCGTTTCCCGACGACCACCCCCTGGCCATGGGGATGCCGGGGATGCACGGCACCTACACGGCAACCACCGCCATCCAACAGTCCGACGTCCTGGTCAGCCTGGGCGCACGGTTCGATGACCGGGTCACCGGTGACGTCGCCTCGTTCGCCCCCCACGCCAAGGTCATCCATGTGGACGTCGACCCGGCCGAGATCGGCAAGGTTCGCAACCCGGAGATTCCGATCGTCGGCGACGCCCGGCGTGTCATCCAGGCCCTCCTCGACCGCCTCATCGCCGTGCGGTCGGGAACCCCGGCACCGACCCGGCACCAGTGGTTCGAGCAACTCGGGATGTGGAAGGAGTCCAAACCGCTGAGTTACGACCAACCCGAGGACGGCCCCATCAAGACCCAGTTCTTCATCGAACGTCTCCACGCAATGACCGACGGGGAGGCGATCGTGGCCGCCGGAGTCGGCCAGCACCAGATGTGGGCCTCCCAGTTCTGGGGGTTCCGGCGTCCGGGCACCTGGATCAACTCGGGCGGCCTGGGGACGATGGGCTTCGCCGTCCCCGCCGCCATCGGAGCCAAGGCGGCCCGGCCGGATGAGCTGGTCATCGCCCTCGACGGCGACGGCTGCTTCCAGATGACCTTCCAGGAGCTCATCACCGCCACCACCGAGAACATCCCGGTGAAGGTGGTGGTGTTCAACAACGGTGGCTACGGCATGGTCAAGCAATGGCAGAACCTGTTCTACGGGGGCCGTATATCTGCCAGCGACCTCGGCACCGTCGTCCCCGACTATCCCAAGCTCGGCGAGGCGATGGGATGTGTGGGTCTGCGGGTCGACCACCCCGACGAAGTCGACGCCGCCATCGACAAGATGCTGGCAGTCGACGACCGCCCCGTGGTTCTCGAGGTGGCCACCGATCTCGAAGAGATGTGCTTCCCGATGGTCCCGGCCGGCGCGTCCAACGATCGCATCGTCATGGGGCGGGAAGACCTGTGAGCCAGCACACGCTCTCGGTCATCGTCGAGGACAAACCCGGGGTCCTCGCCCGAGTCTCTGCGATGTTCTCCAACCGCGGCTTCAACATCCACTCCCTGGCGGTGGGTCCCACACACGTCCCGGGGCGCTCGCACATCACCGTGGTCGTCGACGCCCCCGAGTTGGAACAGCTCAAGAAACAGCTCCACAAGCTGGTCAATGTGATCAAGGTCACCGAACTCGACCAGGCGGACGCCCTGGAGAGCGAGGTCATGATCGTCCGCATCTCCTGCGACCCCGTCAACCGCGGGGAGGTCGGCGACACGGCCGGGCTGTTCGGGGCGCGGATGATCGACCTGGCACCCAACTCGATCACATTGGAGGTGGCCGGGTCACCCGAGCACCTCGCCTCGTTCCTCGACCACATGAAGCCCTACGGGATCATCGACCTGGTCAAGTCGGGCCGGGTGGCGATGAAGAAGATTTCGGACGTCGCACGGGTGGCGGTAGGCCAGGCGTGAGGCGTGCGGGAACCAAGACCAGGATGAGAGAAAGCACATGACACGGACAATCACCTTCGACAAGACCATGCAGGACGGCGACCAGCGCGCCGCCTTCCAACATGCCCTCGACGACATGGGCGTGAACTTCAACTCCTCGTCGTCGTTCGAGCGCGCCTTCACCCGACTCAAGGAAGCCGCTGACCAGGACGGTCATGTCTCCGGTGCCAGGTTCCAGGCGATCGTCGATGAGGTCGAGTCGGGGATGGAGGTGTTTCAGGGCGTAGCCGACACCTTCCGATGAGCACCCATCGCATCGCCGTCGTCGCCGGCGACGGCACCGGGCCGGAGGTCATCGCGGAGGCGGTCAAGGTTCTCGACACCGCATCCCCTGTTTTCGGTTTCGACCTGGAGACCACCGAGTTCGACATCGGAGGGGAGCGATATCTCCGTACCGGCGAGACACTCCCCGGCGACGTGCTGGAACGGCTCCGCGAATGCGACGCCATCCTCTTCGGAGCCGTCGGGCACCCCGACGTCCAGTCGGGCATACTGGAACAGGAGATCCTGCTCCGCCTCCGTCGCGAGCTGGATCAGTACATCAATCTCCGTCCGGTGAAGCTCCACCCCGGTGTCCGCTCCCCCATCGCCGACCTCACCCCGGAAGACGTCGACTTCGTCGTGGTGCGCGAGAACACTGAGGGGCTCTACGCGGGAAAGGGAGGCTTCACCGCCAAGGGCGGCCCATTCGAGGTGGCGGTTCAGGAGTCGGTCAACACCCGGTTCGCGGTCGAGCGCTGCATCCGATACGCCTTCGACCTGGCGATGACCAGGCCCCGGCGGCACGTGACCCTATGCGGCAAGACCAACGTGTTGAAGTACGCATGGGATCTGTGGTGGCGTGTGTTCGAGGCTGTGGCCGGCGACTATCCGGAGGTCGAGACCGCCTACGCCCATGTCGATGCGGCCTGTTTGTGGATGGTCGAGGAGCCGGCGCGCTTCGACGTCATCGTCACCGACAACATGTTCGGCGACATCATCACCGACCTCGCCGCAGCCATCCAGGGCGGGCTCGGGATCGCATCGGGGGCCAACGTGAGCCCTTCGGGTGTCTCGATGTTCGAGCCCATCGGTGGAACGGCCCCCGGGTTCGAGGGAACCGGGAAGATCAACCCCCTGGCGGCCATAGGTGCTGCGGCCATGATGCTGAGAGAACTGGGAGAGACACCGGCGGCCGATGCCATCGAGACGTCCGTCGCCACCGTTGCCGGAGAGCTTCCGTCGCTGCGCGCCGGTGAGATGGACGCCACCACCGCCGAGGTGGGCGACCGGGTGTCGGCGCTGGTGAGGGATTCTGTGGAGGTGTCGGCGTGAGCCAGTCGTCTCGGACCTTGTTCCACAAGATCTGGGACGACCACGTGGTCACCGGCGACGACCCAGCCCTGCTCTACGTCGATCTCCATCTCGTCCATGAGGTGACCTCACCTCAGGCCTTCGCCGGCCTCGACCATGCCGGACGCCGGGTACGGCGCCCCGACCTGACCGTGGCCACCGTGGACCACGCCATCCCCACCACGGGGCGCGCTCTGGGCATCCGCGACCCGCAATCGAAGAGACAGGTCGACACGCTCGCGGCGAACACCGAGAAGCACGGGATCACCTTCTTCGGGCTCGACGACCCCCGTCAGGGCATCGTCCACGTCGTGGGCCCCGAGAACGGTTACACCCAACCCGGGAAGGTGATCGTCTGCGGCGACAGTCACACCTCGACCCACGGTGCATTCGGCGCGCTCGCCTTTGGGATCGGCACCTCCGAGGTCGAGCACGTCCTGGCCACCCAGACCCTGTGGCAGAAGCGTCCCCGCACCATGGCGGTCGAGTTCGACGGTCTGCTCCCCCCCGGGGTCACCGCCAAGGACCTGATCCTGGGGATGATCTCCCAACTCGGCGTCGGTGGTGGTCAGGGGCACGTCATCGAGTACCGGGGTGAGGCCATCCGGGGCCTGTCGATGGAAGAGCGGATGACAGTGTGCAACATGTCGATCGAGGGCGGCGCCCGAGCCGGCATGATCGCCCCCGACGACACCGCCTTCGCCTATCTGGAGGGCCGACCCCGGGCTCCCAAGGGTCGCGACTGGGATGCCGCCGTCGAGTACTGGTCGGGGCTGGCCACCGATACCGACGCCTCCTTCGACACCACGCACCACATCGACGCGGCCAGTCTCGTCCCTCATGTCAGCTGGGGGATCAATCCGGGTCAGACCGCTCCCATCACCTCCTCGGTGCCCGATCCGGACGCGTTTCCCGATCCGATCGAGAAGGACTCGGTGGTCAGGGCTCTGCAGTACATGAACCTCGTCCCGGGGACCCCGTTCGTGGACATCCCCGTGCAGCACGTCTTCTTGGGATCGTGCACCAACGGGCGAATCGAAGACCTCCGCACCGCGGCCGAGGTGGTGGCGGGACGGCGGGTCGCAAGTGGTGTCAACGCCGTCGTCGTTCCTGGGTCGATGCGGGTGAAGGCTCAGGCAGAGGCCGAGGGCATCGCCGACGTCTTCCAGGCGGCGGGCTTCTCCTGGCGTGAGGCGGGATGCTCCAGCTGTCTCGCCATGAACGACGATGTGATCCCGGCCGGTGAGAGGTGCGCCTCCACCTCGAACCGAAACTTCGAGGGTCGCCAGGGGCGTGGGGCCCGGACCCATCTGATGAGCCCCGCCATGGCCGCTGCCGCGGCGGTGGCCGGTCATCTCGTCGACGTGAGGGACTGGACGTGAGACCGGTCTCGATAGTCAGCGGGACGATGGTGGCTCTCCCCCAGGCGGACATCGACACCGACCAGATCATCCCGAAGCAGTTCCTGACCCGCATCGAACGGACCGGGTATGGAGAATTCCTCTTCTACGACTGGGCCACCACCGAGGACGGGACGCCGACCTCCGACTTCTTCACCAACGACCCCGCCCGACAGGGCGCGAAGGTGCTGGTCACCGGGCGCAACTTCGGCTGCGGGTCGTCCCGCGAGCATGCGGTGTGGGCGATCCAGGATTGGGGCTTCGACGCGGTGATCGCACCGTCGTTCGGAGACATCTTCCGCAACAACTGCGTCAACGTCGGGTTGCTCACTGTCGAGTTGCCCGACGAGGACGTCGCCCGCCTCCATGACATCGCCCGGGACCCGAACGCCACCATCCACGTCGACCTGGAACAGCAGGTGGTGGAGGCGGCCGACTATGTCTTTGAATTCGAAGTCGACCCCGAGGTCAAAGAACGTCTTCTCGAAGGGCTGGACCCGATCGGCATGACCCTCCAGGAGGACGAGACCATCTCCGCCTACGAGTCCCGCCGGCCCACGTGGATGTCATGACTCTGGCGTTGCTATGGCCCTGGCGTTGCCATAGCAAGAGGTCGTGGTTTCCGAGACCCGATGTTATAGCAACGCCTAATAGGCGTCGGGGTCGTCGAAGGGCTCCTCGGTGTCGGCGAGACGATCGGTGATCCAGGAGTCGATCTCCGCCCAGACGTCGAAGAGCCACGTCTCCTGCTCGTCGACGGGCGGGATATGGTCGGCCGGCACGTGCCAGACCCGGACCGCCACATTGGTGTCGGTCGGTATCCCGCGCCAGATGTCTCCCGGCGTGACGAAGGTCTCCAACCCGGCGTGGCCGACGAAGAACACGTCGGTGCCGGCAGGGGCGGCTGCCATCGCCGTCATCACCCCCTTGGACCGCGGAGGAAGGGTGTTCTTCAACTCACCCGCTCTCTCGGCGAGGTCGGGGCGGCCCATCTCGCGGAGCTTCTCGATCGAACGCTTTGCCCTCTTCTCGGTGTAGTTGGCCCCTTCCGGGAAGATCACGAAAGCGTCACGCCCGGCCATGTCGGAGGAAAGCGCCGCGATGCTCTCCACCAACTCGTCTCTGCCCCGTCCCCCGGAAGGCACGAACGCCGATGGGATGCGGTTGATCATCACATCGACCATCGGGTCCCACTGGAGGAACTCCTTCATGACGATACGGGGTCGGCGGCGCAGCGGGTTGGCGAGGGCGTCCATCAACAGGATGGAGTCGCCGGGTCCGGCGTGCCGACTGAGCACGATCACCGGGTCGCCTCCCACGGTACGGGGCGGATCACCTTCTCGGATGATGCTCAACCTGAAGGTGAACTTGGCAGAGGCCACCACCCGGCGCAGCATCCATCCCATGAGGCGGTAATGGGCGTCGACGAAGCCCGGTGTCGTCAGCTTGAGCCCAAACCCGGAGATGATCCACAGGGAGAACATCATGGTCAGCGAAGCGGCCTCGATCAGCAGATAGAGGAAAAGGAACCAGACGATCCGCAGGATCCGCCATTTGCCGGGAACGTATCGGGAGATGAACGCGGCCGCCGGGACCGCCAGTGGGAGCGTCACGCTCGCAGCCAAGACACCGACCACGAGCGCCGGAGCGACGACGAGTCGCCGGATCGGCCTGGGCGGCGGTCTCACTCCTCCTCTTTCCCATGGAGGTACTCCAGGCTGGCGTAATAGGCGGTGGTCATGCGGTCTTCGATCCCTCCGGTGTCCTTCCATCTCAGCTGACTTCGATCGTCCCAGGCGACGGGACTGCCGGTGGGAAGCAGGTGCACCTCGACTCCGTCGGGGAGATTGCGCATCGTGGTAGTGAAACGGTGCCTCCGGGCGATCTCGAACGAGATGAGGGCCGCCTCGTAGAGTCGCTCCGGAACTCGCAGGGGAGATTCGATCCGACCCACCTGGAGCACGTAGACCCGGTCGGCTCCCAGCTCGACCGCACGCCCGAGAGGCACGGAGTCGACCAGGCCGCCGTCGTAGAAGTGCTCCCCGTCGATCTCGACCGGTGGGAACAGGGCCGGCACGGCGGACGACGCGAGGACGGCGTCGATGAGGCTCCCGCTGTCGAACCACCGCTCCGTGGTGTTCTCGATGGAGGCGGCGACACATTGGTATCGGATCTGAAGATCCTCGATCCGGGTATCGGGATGGATGGCGTGCTCGATCAGTTCCCGGAGCTCGCCGGTCTCGTGGATGGCCGGTTTGAGCGTCGCCACCCGGACCGCCCGGTCGAAGAACCCGGTCTGGAACAGGTCGGCCCCGGTCACCTCCTCCCAGAACCCCTTGAGACGCTCGACCCCTTCCTGACCCGGATAGTCGGCGATCACGGCGCCGTTGAACGCACCGATCGAGGTGCCCAGGATCAGGTCGGGGACGATGCCGACTTCGTCGAGCGCCTGGATCATCCCCACCTCCACCGCTCCCCATTTGCCTCCGCCGCCGAGGACGAAAGCCGTGGTCATCCCGTATCTTCCTCGATGTACCACTCGGTGAAGTCACGGCAGCGGCCGTCGTCGGCAAACTGGATCACGAATAGATTGCGATAGTTGAGTGGAGGCTCGAAGTACGTGGTCCGGCCGGTGACGATGGCGAGGTCGTCGGTTTCCACGAGCGGAAGCCACTCGAAGTCCCAGTTCTCCTCGTGATCGTCGATCTCCTGCCACCGCCTGACGATCTCCTCGACCCCGTGCCATTCACCGCTGGAGGTCTGCGGGTCGTACACCGCGTCCTCGGTGAACAAAGCACTGATGTGCTCGGCGTCGTTGGTGCTCCAGGCGAGCACGTATCCATCCATCCATTCTTCGAGTCGTTCAGTCATCGCTTCCGAAGTTAGTGGCGCAACGGTCACGGAGCGCATCACGGTGAAGGTTCGGGTGTACCGCGGCATGTAATAGCCTGGCCACCTAAACGAACAGGTGAACATGGCACAAGACAGTGATCTGGGCTCACTGAGTGACGAGGAGCTCGTCGAGCGGTTTCGGGAGGCCAAGGGGGAAGGGAGTGGGGGCGACCCGGCGCTCACCCCACCGGATGTCGTCGACGGCATCCGTGAGGAGATGGAACGGCGCGGGATCGCGCCGGACCGTGAGGATGTCGTTCCCGACAGCGAGAGCGTGGATGAAGACGACCCTGTCGTGGACGACCGCGCTTGAACACCTCGCCTAGTATCCGGCGACGATGTCTGATGTACCGATCGCGTCCCATTCCTTCTGCATCGTCGAAGGATGCACCTCTCCGAGCACGATGTCGCGTCGTGTCACCCTCTGGGGTGGGGAGCATGAAGTCGATGTCTGCGAAACGCATGAAACCGGCGAGATCACCGAAGACGACGTCGATCGTTCCAAACTCGACGCGTAAGTGAGCGATACCCGGCCCCGCGGGTATCGCTCAAATCTGGTTGCCGGCGCCTTTGCTAACTCTGGTCCCGCGATGGGGTAGAGGGCTCGGGCTGTGCCGATTCTGGAGCCTGCTTGGGTCGGGTTGCTATCACCGCCACGAAGAAGACCAACGACACGATGAGGTTCACCCACCAGAACGACTCCGTTCCCGGGTAGGTGCCTACGGCCCGCTCCCACAGGAACACCACCATGAACAGCCCTGGGATCAGAGCGAATGGCCAGACGAGGTCGAGGCGTTCCTCCAGCCGGTCTGCCACGTTCCACTCCAGCCAGGCAATGCCAAGGAAGGCGGCGCCAACTCCCCTCGGCCAGAACGAGTCCGTCTCGTAGCCGAACAGGGTCTCGATTCCGAACTCGGGCACCAACACGAAAACCGCCCCGTACGCAAAGAACACGATCGACTGAATCTTCATCACTGTGTGCAGGGTTGCTAGTGATGCCATCTGGGTCCTCCTCCTCTAGCTCTCCCCCGAACCTACACGGGCTGGCCGACGCGCACCTGCCCTGGTGGGGTTCTCCGGAGCCGGGAGATGGGAAACCTGCGAGCCCCCTTCCAGTTATCGAAGAAACGGGCGTTTCGCCAGTAGCCGATTTGCTCCGCGGGTAGGCCCGAACCTACGACCAATGGATCAACCACAAGCGTCTGACCAGGCAAATTATAGGAATCCATCGCCCCCTGTTTCACGCCCGTTGCACACCAAGGCTCGCCTGCCTGTTTTCTCGGCACCGTGGTCAGCGTTCGAGTCGCGGTGGTTCCACCCGACGTACGAGGTTCAAACTTTCGCTTGATCAATCATTTGGCGGGGTTTGGGCCTCGTGTGCTGTGGGGTCCCGCCGCTACGCCAGCTGGTCGCGGCGGCGGGTGAGGTAGGCGGTCTCGGCGGTGTTGCCCGCCAGCTCGATGGCTCTGTCGTACGCCGCGCGCGACTGCCGACTGCGGCCCAGCCGGCGCAGCAGGTCGGCGCGGGTCGCGTGGTAGCGGCGAAGGAAGCGCTCGCTGGCTCTTACCTTGGTTAGCTCGGCGAGAATGTCAGTGTGCGGGCCACGACTTCTGAGGCGATGTGCATGAGGAGGCGGTCGTGAGCCCAGGCGTGGGCTCGGAGCACGTCGGCGGCGGACCCGGCGTCGATTCCCATCTGCGACATGACCATGCCGGTGGCTTGATGGAAGGTGTCGTGTTCGGCTGGCTGGTCTGGCGAGGGGGGCTGTTGGCTGAGAGAGCCGACCACAAGTGAGGCGAGCTCCTTTGCGATCTGCTCGGCGCCGGCGAGAGTTTCTGGAGTGATCGTGCCGTGTCGGTCTTGGAGGTTGATTGTGGCGAAGGTGGTTCCTCCCGCTTGCAGGGGAACACCGGCGATGGATTGGTAGCCGATGGCGTGGGCCTTGGCCGAGAGCTGGGGCCATGGGTTGGTGTTGGAGGGCGCGGTTTCTGCGGTGTTCGATGTGCTGTTCATTCCGGCGTCGAAGCATGGCCCCTCTTGGAGGGTGAACTCCCACTCGTCCAGGGTACGAGAGTCGTCCGACGAGGAACACAGGATGTGCTGATCGGAGGCTCCGACAAAGGAGATGGTGATGTCGCTGACTTCCAGCAGTCGGGCGCAGTCAGTGGCCAGTGAACCCGGTAGTCCGGGTTCGTCCCATGTTGCGAATGATTCCCGGAGAGTGTCGAGGTCGGAGGGGCTGATCATCGGTTCGCTCGTTCCTCGATCATTGAGTCCAAATCGACCAGTTCGAGGAGTCGGCGCACCGGGAACGAGGGTTCTCGTATGGTGATCGTCTCGGGGCCGTGCCCATCGACGGCGGTCAAAAGCGCGTGCAAGCCGCTTGCGTCCATGAACCCCAGGTCGGAGAGTAGGTAGATGACTCTGCGGGGATGACCATTGTTCCCGCTCGGATTGTTGTAGACCTCGAGGTGCTGTTTCAGCATCGGGCCGGTGGCAAGGTCCAGTTCGCCTCGCACCTCGACCACCCAAGCGGATGATTCTTCGCTTCTCACTGCAACGTCGAAAGGAGGAGGGTCGTAACCGGATGGGCCTGCTCTCGATTCGGAAGTTCTGACGGTCATGTCCTGGCCTCTCTAAGTAGTTGAGGTCCGCCAGGATCTGGAGCAGAGTCGTTTCGGTTGCGCTTGTCCACCACTCTACAGGCGCATCCGCCCTACGAGAAGAACGGGAAAACTATCGCTAATCGACAGACATGAGGTGGGATGGTGTCAAGTCCCCCGAGACGATGGCGGCGGAGATGTCTCGCAGCCGCTCGTTGTTGCTGCGGGCATGATTCCGGATGCGCCCAAACGCCTCGTCCATGGTCAAGTCAGCCTCATGTGCGACGATTCCCTTGGCCTGCTCTATCACCACCCGGGTGTCGAGGGCTGTCCGGAGCTGGGAGATCAGCGTCCGGTCGTCGATGGTCGCCCGGTCCTGGAGAATGGCGATGGTGGCCAGATCCGCCATGGCTTGGGCGACGGTCAGGTCTTCGTCGGTGAGGTCCACTGTCTCGGTCGAGAACAGGTCGAGCGCCCCCAGGACCTGGCCGCGGAGGCGCATCGGAACAGCCGTGACTGCGCGGAATCCCGCCGCAAGTGCCGCCTCGCCGAATTCTGTCCATCTGTGGCGGGCATTAGATCCGGCCAGGTCGCCGGACCTGACCGGCCGGCCGGTCCGAAACGCCTCCATACCGGGACCCCCCTGGTTATCCACTTCCAACAGCTCCACCACGCCGGTGGCTTCGCTGCTCGCCGCCACCACCCGCAACTCACCGTTCCCGTCGGTCAACAACAACCCCGCCTGGGCCACATCCAACAGATCGGTACAACTCACCACCAGCTCATAGAACAAGTCCACCGGGTCGAAATCCGAGACCAGCGTGTCCGCCATGCTCACCAGCACCCGGACCAACCGACCCTCCCGAAACGTCATGGCGAAAGATTAGACCCCGAAGTTTGCCGACGAAAACGGGAAGCTGGGTCCCGGTTCCGCCCAAAGACCCCAATACCGGTTGCGGTTGCCGTTGCCGACGCCCGGCCACCACATCGCAGGCACCAGGGCCCGCCCGGTCAGGCATTCCAACAGTCCCGACCTCCCCACTCCACGACCTGTGGACAGGTTCCACTCACCGCCTGTCCATATGCCGCCAGGCTCGTGTGCCCTCCAAGAATTGCGCTCCCCCTGCTCGCTCCGCATGATCGGGCACGGGTTGCATGGCTACACTCCTGCTACAACCGAACAGGCGTATGAGTGTGTTCGGGTGTCGATACGCCAACAGGCATCGCGAGAGACGAGGCTCCGCGGGTAGGACTCGAACCTACAACCAATGGATTAACAGTCCCGCTTTGATAGTCCGGGTGGTCCTCTTTGGTGCTGTGACGTGCGCTTCTATTCGGTGACGATAGCCGGAATCGATACGAGAGAGCTGGGGGGTAGGTCCCTTAACGCCGTTGCGATTGCGTAACGCACTCCGGGGATGCTGCCGGAGAAATGACGTGGTCGAGAAGGGCAGCGATCGGGGTGCTGGTGACAGGAGCCGTGCTCTTGCTCACCCTCATCGTCCAGACGGCCCTCGGATCTGAGCACCATTGGGGTGAGACGGCATTCTACGGAGGAGCCCTCGCCTACTTCCTGGTCCTGGGCACCGTGCTCATCTGGAGAGTCCCGGGGAACAGGATTGGTTGGATCTTTGCCCTGATGGCTGCTGCGCTGGGTGTGGCCGGTGTGTCTGGATCCCTGGGCAGCCAGGCTGGCGCGCTCTTCGACGCGATCGGCAGCGCCGCCTGGATGGG
>CAZYCX010000063.1:0-12789 GCA_964645875.1 uncultured Acidimicrobiaceae bacterium | reverse complement strand
CCCAGCTTCGCCAATTCGGCAGGCTGGAACTGCATGCCGGTTATGCCGATGTCGAGGACGATCCAAAGCCGCGAGCCGTTGACCTCCAGCCCCCGGAGCGGGAAGGCCCAGTCACTGGGCAGGTTGGGCAGCAGGAGCAGCCCGATGGAAACCAGCAGGATCATGTTCCGATAGCGCCGGAGCACCGAGGTCGTGCCCTTCGACAGCAGCATCAGGGTCGCCGAAGCGATGGCGGCGGCGATGAGCATCCACCAGCGCTGCAGGCCGGCCCGTGCCGGGTCGAGCCGGTAGATCTCGAAGAACCCGAGCCCGACCAGCGCCACCACGGGCGCGATGAGCAGGGGTGTGGCCCGGGGGGTGAAGGTTCTCACCGCGACATAGAGAGTCCCGAACGAGATCAGGAAGATGAGGAAGGTGAGCCCGATCTGGGAGTCGACGGTGTCGCCGTTGGCGAAGTTGACCAGGGCGACGGCAAACGCGGCCAGTAGGGATGCGGCGACGATCGTGGCGCCTTCTGAGGTTCTGCCCACTATTCCAGTGCTTCGACGACGGCGACGGTGATGTTGTCCACTCCGCCCGCGTCATTGGCCATCTCGACCAGCTCCCAAACCACCTCGTCCGGTGTCCCCTTGGCCAATGTCTCCCCGATACTCTCGTTGTTGACCATCTCGGTGAGCCCGTCGGAGCACATCAGGATCCTGTCTCCGGGCTGGAGCTCGACCTCCACCTCGTCGACATTGACGTATCTGGTCAGGCCCAGGGTGCGGAGCAGCATGTGCCGCTGCGGGTGAGTCGAGGCTTCCTCGGGACTGAGTTCGCCCTTGGCGACGTATTCGGCCGCCACCGTGTGGTCTGCGGTGAGCTGGGTGAGGTCGCCGTCGCGGAGCAGATAGGCGCGGCTGTCCCCGATGTGGCCGAAGGTGGCGAGGTCATCCTCGACCATGAGCAGGGTCATGGTGGTCCCCATCCCCTCCAGGCCCGGATCGCGGGCCACTTCCTCACGGATCGCCCGGTTCCCCGCCGCCACCCGGTCGGCGGCTTCGAGATCGGTCGAGGCGGCGGCGTTGATTGCGATACGCGAGGCCACCTCACCGGCGACATGACCGCCCATGCCATCGGCCACTATCACCAGGACCCGTTCCTCGGATTCCCCGGAGGAGGTGGGGTAGACCGAGTCCTCGTTCTTGTCACGAACCATGCCCTTGTGGGTCGCGGTCGCCCAGACGTATCTCATCGCCAGGTCCGATCGAGGTCGTCGAGGTGGACTGTGCTCATCGGATCTCCATGACCGTCTTACCCACCTGGATGGTGTCACCACGCTTCAATTCGGTGGGAGCGGAGACCCGCCGTCCGTTCACGTAGGTTCCATTGGTACTTCCCAGATCGTGGAGCATCATCCCGTTCTCCTGTGAGACCAGCCGCAGGTGGAACTCGGAAGCGTAGGGATCGTCGAGGACAACGTCCGTCTCGTCGGAGCGTCCCAGGACCACCACGTCGTTGACTTCGAACTCCTGTCCCTGCTGACTCTCCGATCGGACGAAGAGAACACGACTGCCCTCCTTGCGTCTGCGGCGGACCGAGATCCCCAGGTGGGAGCCTATGGCGCGGGCCACCTGCCAGACGAAGAGGTAGACCAGTCCGAGGAAGATGATACGCAGCAGCGCCAGGATGATGTCAGGCATCGGTCTTCTCGACGAAGCGGTAGCGGTGGCCGGCCAGGATGACGACCGAGCCATGCTCCATCGGCACCGGTTCGTCCCCCAGGCGGGAGCCGTCGACGGTGGTGCCGTTGGCCGAGGACAGGTCTTTGATCCAGCTCTGGCCAGTGTGACGGTAGACCAGGGCGTGAACCCGGCTGATGTCGTCGTGGGGGATCACCACGTCGTTCTCCTGAGAGCGTCCCACGAGGGCACGGTTCCGTCCGATGTCGTAGCTCTCCCCGCGTCCGGTGAGCTGTGCCCAGGCCACCGGGGGCCCGGGGAGAACCTCCACGTGACATTCTGCTCGACCCGGTGTCGCGTCGTTGGAGGCGGTGATCTTCACCTGCACCGGGCCCTCGAGACGAAGCCCCTCCTCGGCGGTGTAGGCGGTCATCTCGGCGGCGAGCAGGTCTTCGAGTTCGCCGCCGTCCATGGTCAGGTCACGCGGGCTGACCGCGATGACGAACAAGTTGGCGGTGGCGGGGCCGGTGGGATGGTCGAACCTGGCGAAGTCGGCCTCCCGGGCCAGCTTGCCGGCGAGTTCGGACGGGTGGAGTCGACCGGAGAAGACCCTGCCGGCAACACCCTCGATGAGTCTCTCGAGTCTTCTCTCCAGACTCCTGGCAACGCTCACGGTGGGAGAGATTAGGGAGCAATGCGATGCTGGCGGACCTCGTTACTGCCCTTCCGTCCTCTTCCGCGCTGCATACCGTTGCTATGAGCGCCACGTGGTGCAGCCCGAACGAGGGCGTGGTCTCCTGGGTGATCAGGCGAACTACCGGAACCTGGTGTCCGACGGTACGATTTCTAGGTCCGGGCGAGTGGCGGAATTGGCAGACGCGCAGGATTCAGGTTCCTGTGATCGCAAGATCGTGGGGGTTCAAGTCCCCCCTCGCCCACCAGGAGTTTCGGCCTTGTCTCGCGTGAAAGATGTAGTGGTCAGATTGGATTCGACCGAGCGGGGTCCGGGCCCGAACCGAATCCATGGATCCCCTTCTCTTCGCCCCATTGCGTAGAGACCCGTTTGGCTGTGCGACGATACCCCGGACCCCGGATACGTCAAACCAAGTGTGTCAGACCCGCTCTGGGCCTTCAACTGGTGTCGGTATCCGCCGTCAGTTCCTTCAACAGCTCGTGACACCGGTTGGCCCGACGTTCGTCCGCCTCCTGGCATTCCTTGATGAACTCTTCCACTTCCCGGTGCTCGGTCTGGCGAGCATCATCGAGGAATCTCTCGTAGAGATGTGAGCCCTGCAGAGCGTGGTATTGGATGCTGACCAGGTCGAAGACGATGTCTTCGGTGATCTCGTGGTTGCTCGACATTGTCGGGGCTTACCCGGAGCCGCAGGACGGAAAACAATCCGTTCCGGTTCAGTGAGGGTCCACCCGGTGCCTCAACTCGTAGCTATGACAGATGCCGTGGCTTATCACTCCGCTTTCCGGCTGGGATACTCTGCGCAGTGATCTTCGATCCACCTCCCAAGTCGAGACGCAGGATGGTGGCCCGCATTCTCTGGCCGACCCTCATCCTCGCCGCGCTGGTCGTTGCCGCGGTGGTCTCCGCCGCCGGGGAGGAAACCCGAACCCAACTCGAGTATCTGGATGGGATAAGGGGCCAGGCGACAGACCTGGCCCGCAGCGGGTCGTCCATCGCCGACATCATGTCGCGTGTGGACGCAGTCGACCGCGACGAGTTCACCACCGTGTTCGAGAATGCGGCCGCGGCCCTCGAGTCAGCACAGGAGTTCGTCGCGGTAGAACCCCCTACACGAGCCCTCATTCCGGTGTGGGCTCTCTATCGGCAGGCCATCGAGGCGTGGACGAGGGGCGTCGACGGTCTGGCCACCGCCATCCTCCATGCCGCCGACAATCCCGATGACATGACCGTGCTCAACCCCATCGGTGACGCTCTCGCCGAGCTTCGCGCCGGTGACGCCCTGTATCGGGAGCTGAGAGTGGAGTTCGGGCGGGAGGAGATCCCCGAGCCGGTGAGCCCGCCGGTCGAGGTGGTCATGAGCCCCACCGACGCCACTCTGCTCTCCCAGTCGGTGTCGTATGTGGCGGCGGCGCGCCGGTCCACGAGTGGGCTGGGTCTCCGACCTGGGCTGCGGGTGAGCCAGGTGGTCTCGGATCCGCTCTGGCGGCTCAGTGTGGAGGATCAGGCGGTGATTCCGGCCACCGAGACAGTGGTGTTCTCCACTGTGATCACCAATTCGGGCAACGTCGCCAGTAGACCTGAGTCGTTGAGGATGGAGTTGAGGGGCGGCGCCGACCCGGTGGTGTCGGTGATGGAGGTGCCGGTTCTCCGGCCTGGTGGCCAGACCACGATCGAGTTCCCCCCTGTCGAAGTACTACCAGAGACCCTCTACGAGGTGGATGTCGTCTTGGAGCTAACGCACCCGGACATCGACCTGACCGACAACCAACTCCGGGTCCAGTTCACCGTCAACGCCCCCTGACCGCTTCCTAATGCACCAGGGCCGGATATCCGGCCCTACGGCGTCTGGAATGGTCATCGGTCCGCCTGTCTGTAGCATCAACGACCCCATGCTCGACTCGAAACTCCTACGCGAAAACCCCGACACCGTCGCCGAATCACTCCGTAGACGGGGGCTCGACGTCGACCTCGACGCCTTGGTGGAACTCGACGCCGCCCACCGGGCCGCCCTGCAGGAGGCCGAGGGGCTCCGCGCTCGCCAGAAGGAAGCCGGTAAGGAGATCGCCAACCTCGAGGGAAAAGCCAAGGAGAAAGCCATCGAGGAGGTCTCCGGGCTGGCTGAGTCGGTCAAGGAGGCCACTGCCCACGCCGACCAACTCGCCGAAGAGTTCCGTCTCGCCTGGCTGGAGATCCCGAACCTGGTCGACCCAACCGCAGCCGACGGGTACACCGAGGTTGACAACCTCGAGATCAAGCGACACGGAGATTCCCTCACCGAAGGGACCGACCATGCCAGTCTCGGAGAGTCGCTCGGCATCATCGACACCGAGCGCGCCGCCAAGGTGTCCGGGAGCCGTTTCGGCTACCTGAAGGGCAAAGGCGCCCTCCTCGAGCTCTCGTTGGTGCGCTGGGCGATGGATCATCTCTATGAGGCCGGGTTCACTCCGATGATCCCCCCGGTCCTGGTTCGTGAGCATGCCCTGGAGGGGACCGGGTTCTTCCCGGAGGCCAGGGAGCAGGTGTACGAGATTCCGAAGGACGAGCTGTTCCTGGTCGGTACCAGCGAAGTGCCTCTGGCTGCTTACCACGGTGACGAGATCCTCGAGTTTGAAAAGCTTCCCCTTCGGTATGCAGGCTTCTCGACCTGTTTCCGCCGGGAGGCCGGCACCTACGGCAAGGACACCGCCGGGATCTTCCGTGTCCACCAGTTCGACAAGGTCGAGATGTTCGTCTTCACCACACCGGAGGCGTCGAACGACGAGCACGACCGGCTGCTCGGGGTCGAGGAGCATCTGGTGCAGGAGTTGGAGGTCCCCTACCGGGTGGTCAACGTGGCGGCCGGGGATCTCGGCGCCAGCGCCGCCAAGAAGTACGACATCGAGGCGTGGTTCCCCGGAGAGCAGGCCTTCCGAGAGATCACCTCATGTTCCAACACCACCGATTACCAGGCGAGACGGCTCAAGATTCGCTATCGGGGTGACGGTGGCAACACGATCGTCCACACCCTGAACGGGACCGCCTGTGCCGTCGGGCGGACAATCCTCGCGATTCTGGAGAACCATCAGCAGCCCGACGGCAGCGTCGTGATCCCCGAGGCGCTCAGGCGGTACACGGGTTTCGATGTAATCGAGCAGTGAGCGACGTCTCCGACCCGGTCTTCGCCAAGATCGCCCGACGCTACGACCGCATCAACAGGATCCTCAGCCTCGGTCGGGAACAGAGTTGGCGCGCAGTCGGGGTGGAGCTGCTCGAGCCCGGGTTGGTGCTCGACCTCGGATGTGGCACAGGTGACACCGATTTCGACGGGCGTCCTGTGATCGGGCTCGACCCGGTGATCGAGATGCTCGCCCTCAGTCCCGTGCCGGCCCGGGTGGTGGGAGTGGGCGAGCAGCTTCCGCTCCGGGACGGGTCGGTGGAGGGGGTCTTCAGTGCTTTCGTCTTCCGTAATCTCACCTCGATCGATCGCACGCTCGAGGAGGTCGACCGGGTCCTTCAACCGGGCTGCTCGGCAGTGGTCATCGACCTGAGCCGCCCGCCGAGCCCGTTTCTCAGGTTTCTCCATCGCATCGGCACCGCCATCGTCCTCCCCCTGGTCGGGTGGTTGTTTGCCCGCGCCCCGCGTGAGTACTGGTATCTCAACCAAACCCTCGATTCGTTGCCACCACCGGAGATCCTCTTCGCCCGCAGGTCTCTGGTGTTGGAGGAGGTGTGGCGTACCGGTCTGTTCGGGTTCGTCTATGGGGTGAAGCTGCGCAAACCACTCCAGACGGCAGAAGAGAAGCCACCTGAAGCGGCGTGAGGTGGGAAGGGGGAGGCCACGGCCCCTCTGCTTCGCTCGACTGCCCTAGGGGGCAGAGTCGGGGTAAACCCGGATACCGTATCCTTCAGCGGTCCAGCAGCATGTGCGTCTGTGACAAGCGCCATTGGGCCGTACCCCTGACGAAGTAGGTAGTGCATGGAAGTCGCAATGATCGCAATGAGCGGCATACGTGCCCACAATCCCGAGTTGACCGAGATGGGGATGACTCTTCCGGGGTTCCTCGAGCGAGGTCGGGCCATCGCTTCTTTGCCGAGTCTCTCGCTGCTGACGTTGGCGGCTTTGACTCCTGACCGTCATGAGGTCTCCTACCACGAGATCCACGACATCACCGAAGTCGACGACCTACCCGACGCCGATCTGGTTGCCATCGCCACCTTCACCGCCCAGGTCAAGGACGCTTACCAGCTGGCGGATAGCTACCGCAGACGGGGTGTCACCACCGTTATGGGAGGCCTCCACGTCACGTCATGTCCACAGGAAGCAGCAGAGCACGCGGACATCGTGGTCATCGGAGAAGGCGAGGTTGTTTGGGAGGCACTACTCAATGACTTCGAGGATGGCGGGTCCGAGCGTGTCTACGACGCTCGCGGCTGTGAGTTCGATCTAGCCAACGCGCCGACACCGCGGTTCGATCTACTGGATGCCGAGAGCTACAACCGCATAACGGTTCAGACCAACCGGGGATGTCCCTGGCAGTGTGAGTTCTGCGCTAGCTCGATCCTCCTCACCCCTCGCTACAAGCTCAAGCCTGTGGCAAATGTCGTAGAAGAGATCCGGGCGGTGAAAGCGAGGTGGCCACGGCCATACATCGAGTTTGCCGACGACAACTCATTCGTGAACAAGCGGCGTTCCCGGGAGTTGGTGGAAGCCGTGGGGGGCGAGGGTGTCCGCTGGTTCACCGAAACCGACATCTCGGTTGCCGACGACCCCGAGTTGTTGGGCATGCTGCACGATGCCGGATGCGCCGAGGTGCTGATCGGATTCGAGAGCCCCAATGTCGCCGGTCTCGATGGGATAGAGCTCAAACGCAATTGGAAGCTGAAGCAGATCGAGGGATATCGGGAGGCTATCGAGCGGATCCAGGGTCATGGTGTTGCAGTCAATGCATGCTTCATCCTCGGCCTAGATGGAGACGGGCCGGAGATATTCGATGCCGTGGAGTCGTTCGTCGATGAAGCCAAGCCATTCGATGTCCAGATCACGGTCCAGACTCCTTTCCCGGGTACGCCTCTGTACGACCGTCTGCGCACCGAAGGCAGGTTGCTGGAGGAGGGTGCGTGGGAGAAGTGCACCCTCTTCGACGTGAACTATCGACCGGTGGGTATGACGTCCGAGGACTTGGAGCGCGGTTTGATCGATTTGGGTCGGCGTCTCTACTCCGAGGAGGCCACGCGTAGCCGGCGCAAGGGATTCATCCAGCAGTGGAGAAGAGGTCGGGGGCCAGAGAGAGCGGAGACGGTCGCATGAGAACCTCGGTGTTGGGGCGCGTCGGCGTCGAGATGTCCGACGATCCTCATTTCCTGCCCAGGATTCGTCGACTCGCCGCTGTGAGCTCTGTCGCTCTGGGACTCATCTGGTTCCTGGCCATCAGGACCACGGAGCCTCACAGTTCGGCTATCGACGGAGCATTGTTTGCTGGCTGGATCCTGATGCCGACCGTGCTCTGGGCCAGCATCCGTCGTCCGGAGATACGGCCGACGGTGTTCCTGCCCTCAGCGCTGGTCACCGTCGGCTTGATCGCCCTGTGCCTGATGTCGCTGCCCTCCAATTCGGCGGTTCGCGCGGGATGGATCCTCATCACCGCCGGCATACTGTTCGGAGGGGTTCTCGGTGGATGGTTCTGGTTTCGCTGGTTCCCCGTGCCCGCTTCACTCGATGACCCCTTTGGATCCGGCCGCTGGACACTCGTTGGCCTGCATATCGCGATGATCGTCGCCGGGCTGGTACTGGTGGCGCTTGGCCACTACGTCTAGCCGTTCAGGCGAGGCTCCAAGTCAAGTGATGGCACGTTCCACACCGGTCTGTGGCTGTTTGCCCAGGTAGAGCCAGCACTCGAGCATGAGGACGAAGAACGCCACATCGATCAGGCCAAACACGGCCCCAAAGGCGACGTGTGGAATCTCTCCAACGGCCCAGAAGAGCAGCGCGATGGAAGCGTAGGCCAGCTTGTAGAGAGTCCCGACAAGAATCATGTCACGGTTCCTCGTCAGGTCACCTCTCCAGATCAGGTAGTAGGCCACGCCAATCACGAACAGGAAGCTCCCGAGCAGCGGGATGTATCCGCCCTCAGGCGGAACCACGTCGAGAATCTCGAACGCGGGTTGGTGGAAGAGCGTGAACACGATCCCCAGTGTCAGGTCATAGATCGCCGCTATGAGGAACAGGCCTCGGTAGTAGCGCTCCCTCGATGAGTCCATGGGTCGTCCCTCCTCGGAGATTAGGACGTGGGCGTGGGGATGCCCGTTGCTTTTCACCCTACCCCGTGGCTCAGTGAGGATTTGGGGTGGCCGCCGGCGGCGGCGTGACCTGAAGAGCCCCTCCGTCCCGCACTCCGTGCGGCGACACCTCCCCCAACGTCGCTTCGCTCCTGGGTGGGAAGATAGAGGCGAGCGAGATCGTGACCCCGCCGTCGAGACACGGTGGGCGTCGTCGACGTCGGCCGTGGGCTCGAACCAGGCGACCCTGCAGCACCCGGGACCGTCCACTTAGGGCTGCTTCCTTCCGGACCTGACCCGATTCGTGGCGTCCCGCCGCGCAGGACCCGATCGTCAACACCCCGACACCGGCGTCGCAGGCTGTGCAGCCCCGACGCGTCGTGTCCCTCGGGCGGGGAATTCGGCCCCGCATCAAGAGGGTTTCGGGTACAGGGCACCCCTAGCGCCCCGCCTACACGATCGATGTCGAGGCTACCGATCGCCGCTGGCTAGGAGGAGTCGCCTCCCTGGTACCTTCACCCGGTTCCTCATGGTGTCACAGCGGTTCGGTGAAAACTTCCCGCGTCTGTTCACAGCAGCTCTCTTACAAGAGCTGTCTTTCGCCCTGCTCATCCATCTCCCCGGATACCTGAACCAACTCGGCGCCACCGAGGGCCTCATCGGAGTCCTCTATGCGTCGAGCGCGGTGGTCTCGCTGGTCTTCCGTCCCTGGTTGGGGCGGATCCTCGACTTGACTCGTCGCCGCACCGTCCTTCTGATCTCGGCGGTGATCAACATGGCGGTGATCATCGGCCTCACCGTCACGACGGTGTGGGGCCCGCTGCTCTGGGTGCTGTTTCTGGTCCAGCGAACGGTCCAAATCGCCCTGTTCACCACGATGCTCACCTACGGCGCGGACTCCATACCACTGGCGCGTCGCACCCAGGGTCTGGCCATATTTGGTCTGTCCGGGTTGATCCCGATCGCGGCCGGCGGGTACGTCGGGGACGTGTTGATCGACAGGCTGGGATTCGACGGGCTCTTCTGGGGGGCGGCCGCGGTGTCACTGGTGTCCTGGCTGGTGGTCTGGACGCTGCCGGTGCTGCCGGTACGCGGTCATCAGCCTCGCCGCTCGTTCTGGGCGGCCTTCGCCCAGCGAAACCTGCTTCCGCTCTGGCTGGCAACGCTCCTCTTCTCGGTGGGGCTCGAGTCGTTGTTCACCTTCACGCGGACCTTCGTCGATCAGCGTCAGGTGGGGACGGCGGGCCTGTTCTTCGCCACCTATGGGGTCAGCGCCGCGATCACCCGCATCGCCGGCGGCCAGATGTACGACCGGATGCCCCACCGACCGATGCTGGTGGGGGGGATCCTCTCCTACGGAGTGGGGCTCATCTGCATGGGCCTCGCCCAGACGGTCCCGGTCCTGGTGTTGGCCGCGGCCATCACAGGGACCGCCCACGGAGCGGTGTTCCCTCTCATTTCGAGTGAGGTGGTCAATCGGGCTCGGGTCAGTGAACGTGGTTCGGCCATGGCCACATTCACCTCCATCTTCGACATCGCCCTCCTCGCCGGCGCCCCTGTGGTGGGGTTTGTGATCGAGGGTTTCGACTACCTGGCTGCCTTCGTAGGGGTGGGGGTGGTCCTTCTCGTCGGCGCCATCGTCTACCGGCAGTGGGATCGACGGATCGACCACTCGTTGAACGTGGCCGAGGAGATAGCGGATTAGACCTGCGCCAGGGAGGCGACCGAGTCGAACACCTCCGTCGCTCCCACGTCCGGGAACGACGCCGGCTCGACGGTCCGAAGCGGGGTCAACGTCACGTATCCCTCGGAGCAGAGGACCGTGTCCGAAGCCGGGTCGGATCGGCTCTCCTTCGCCCTCACTATGAATTGGAGCCGGTCCCCTTCGACGTCGTGGGTGGCGACCCGGATGTATCCGAACTCGTCGAGATCCGCCCAGTGAACCCCGACCACTTCGTCGAGAGGCAATCCGGGAACGTTCACGTTGAGGACCTGCGGGCCGGTGCGCCGGCCGACCAGCCAATGGGCCGCGCCGCGGGCGTACCGTGTCGCCGTGTTCCAATGCCATGGGTCGGATTGGTCGAGACTCACCGCCAAACCCTTCATGTCGAAGGTGCGAGCCGTCAATGCAGCCCCCACCGTCCCCGAGTGGATGATCGAATGGCCGGTGTTGATCCCCGCGTTGACGCCGGAGACGACCATGGCCGGCTTGGGCCCGAAGGCACCCAGTGCGGCTGCGGTGACCGCCAGACCCGGTGGTCCGTCGATGGCGTAGGCGACCGGCGCCTCGGCGATCTCGACAGGAGTCATGTCGACGCCCTTGTCCATCTCGAATCGTCCGATTCCGGTCCCCGACCCCGACATGTCGTGTGTCGGCGCCGCAACCACGACATCGAAGTCGCGCGAGAGGCTGGCGGCGAGCAGGCGCAGACCCGGCGAATCGATTCCGTCGTCGTTGGTGACGATCACCCGGGGTGGTTCGACGGTCATGCCGGGGTTGGGGCGAGTCTGCTGACTCCCACCTTCTCGGTGAGCCCGGGGATGAGCTCGGCGTCGGCACTGCCCAACCCGTGCCTGGTCACGTTGGCGGCGCCGGCGGCGCTGGCCAGGCGGAGCATGTCTTCCGTTCCGAGACCTCGTTTCAGGGCGGCGGCGAGTCCAGCGGTCATCGAATCTCCAGCGCCGCGGTGGTCGGCAGGATCGAGCTCCGGTGTCCTTGCTTCATACCAGGCGCCTTCGATGCTGGCCAAGGTGGGGCGGTCCTGTTGGGAGAGGACCACGGAGCGGACTCCGCCGTCTGTCAGCCGGTCGACGGCCTTCATCATCGATCTCCTGTCGGACACCGCTCCGAGCAGTCCGTCGCCCTGCATGTCCTCGTCACTCACCTTGAGGATGTCGATTGGCCCGCCCTCGAGGAAGTACCACAGCTCCGGGCCATGCAGGTCGGCGACGACCGTCACGTCGCCGGCAGCGAGATCATGCCCCAATCTGCGGTAGAAGCGATCGGGAAAGATCTCGTGGGATTGGCCGGTCACCACACAGAGGCCCGCTGTGATTGCACGATCCAGGAATCGACCGTATACATCGTCGATCTCGTGTCTCTCCAGGGAGACCGGGGGCGACTCGGCGATCATCTCTCGCTCACCAGATCTCCTGTCGCTGATCACCGCCGGGCTGCGGTGGGCGATCTCGATCGGGCTCATGTTCATCCCGAACTGGCTCACCAGCCCTATGAACACTTTGCCGGCCTCGCCACCGAGCGGACCGCAGAGAAGCGGTCGCTCGTCGAGGTGCTTGAGCATCCGGGCTACCCAGAAGCCCTGGCCGCCCGGGTGGATGTGGACCTCGTCCTCACCTGACGACGTCGACTCGATGGTGACCGTCAGGTATAGGACCGGGGCGAGGACGGCCACGGTGTGGTGTTGATTGCCCATGCGACTTCCCGGTGGGGGTGAGATCTCCTATACCCCTGCCGGGAACATCGGAAACGGTGACGTCAGGCTGTGAGCTGTTCCGCCCATCGTTTCGCCCATGTCATCTCGGAGTTGGGGCACGATGAGGGGAGCCGCCGTGCCCTTCAGGTCCTGGCTGCTGTGTCCGACCGTCCGCTCAGGACCGAGCCGAGCGGAAGAACTCCTCGAGGAGGTTCCTGCTCTCGTCGGCCAGAACCCCTTCCACCAACTCGACCCGGTGGTTGAGCCGCCGGTCCTGGGGAATGTTGTATAGCGACCAGGCGGCGCCGGCCTTCAAGTCGGCCGCCCCGTAGACGATCGTGCCCAGTCGGGCCCAAACCGATGCCCCCGCGCACATAGCGCATGGCTCGAGTGTCACCACCAGGGTGTGGCCGTTGAGCCTCCAATCTCCGATCTCACGAGCCCGCGCCGACAGGACGAGCATCTCGGCGTGGGCGGTCGGATCCTTCAGTTCCTCGCGGCGGTTGCGATCGGCAGCCACGATCGCCTCTTTGGGGTCCAGGAGCACTGCCCCCACCGGGACGTCGTCGGCAGCGCCGGCCTCACGGGCCAGGTCGAGGGCCACACGCATCGCCGTCTCATGGGAAATGGGCTCAGTCATCGCCGGGCATTATCCTCTATCTCCCCGTCGGGTCAGACGGGAACTCTCGGAGGGATCGCATAGTCTGGCCTAGTGCGCGGCACTGGAAATGCCGTTGGGGGT
>CAZYCX010000062.1:0-13458 GCA_964645875.1 uncultured Acidimicrobiaceae bacterium | reverse complement strand
TGTCGGGCGAACTCGACACACCGGTCGACGAGTGACCGGCCGATGCCGTGGCCCCGAGCCCAGGGCTCGACCAGGAGGATCCGCAGCTGTGCGGTCTCCTCGTCGCGCCGGCAGCAGAACACGCACCCGGCGCGAGCCCCGTCGAGCTCCGCGATCCACGCGTTCTCACGCTCGGGGTCGTTGTCGGCGGCATAATCGGCGACGATCCGGGCAACGAGAGCCTCGAACTCCCGATCCCATCCGTACTCGTCCCAGTAGAGGGCACCGTGACGTTGCACCACCCAACCCAGGTCCCCCGGGCCCAGACCCCGCATCTCCACACGTCCCGTGGCACGGCCTGGTCGAATCAGTCGGGAGACGATCGTCATCGACTCGAGGAGGACGTCGACCTGATCATCGGTGAGTGGCGCCAGCAACTCGGTCACCTGGTCTGACGACCGTCGGTTGAGTACCTCGAAAGCCTTTCTTCCCGGGTCGGTCAACCTCAAGTCGAGTGCCCGGCCATCACTCTTCGACTGGCTCGACTCGACCAGTCCCTCGTCCTCGAGTCGGCGCAACACCCGGGTCATGAAGCTGTCGTCCATCCCCAGCCGCTCCCGGAGGGCCAGCCGTTCCCATGACTCGCGCTGTGCCAGCTCGAAGATCATGCGGGACTCGGCCAGGGTGTAGTCGGTCTCGAGCAGCCCGCGGTCGAGCAAACCGAGGACCTCCGTCCAATCCCGGTTGAACTCCCGGACCCGGGCCACTGCCGTGTCGGCAACCACGGCCGCCATGATAGTGGACTCAGTCCACTATCATGGGGCTTGGTTCCGGTTTCCGGGCTCGGTTCGGCCTGGGATGAGACCTGTCCCTATACTCCCGCACCGCTCCGATCTATCCGATCCTCCGGAGGGACTACTCATATGACGGACACGATCCTCTACATCGCGCTCGTCGCGGGCGTGCTGGCCCTGGTGCTGGCCGTGTACTACACCCGCGCCGTGCTGGCTGCACCCCAGGGCAACGAGCGCATGATCGAGCTCTCGACCGCGATCCGGCAGGGCGCCATGGCCTTCCTCAAGCGGGAGTACACGTGGGTCTCGGTGTTCGTGGTCGTGATGGCGGTGCTCATCGCGGTGTTGTTGGAGTGGGGTCGCCCCTGGGGCTCCGTTGCCTATGTGTTCGGTGCGGTGCTCTCCGCCCTGGCGGGGTTCGTCGGCATGCGCATCGCCACCGCCGCCAACGCCCGGACCACCGAGGCGGCGCGCACGGGCGGGATACCCGCCGCCCTCCCGGTTGCCTTCCGTGGTGGCGCGGTGATGGGCTTCACCGTGGCCGGGCTCGGTCTTCTCGGAGTCGCCATTGCCTTCTGGCTGTTCAGCGACGGAGGTCTTCTGGCCGACCCCGACTGGGTCGACATCGTCACCGCCATCGGCCTCGGTGGATCTTCGATCGCCCTCTTCGCTCGTGTCGGTGGTGGCATCTACACCAAAGCTGCTGACGTCGGTGCCGACCTGGTGGGCAAGGTCGAAGCCGGTATCCCCGAGGACGACCCGCGCAACCCGGCGGTGATCGCCGACAACGTGGGCGACAACGTTGGTGATGTCGCCGGCATGGGCGCCGACCTCTTCGAGTCGTATGTCGGATCGCTGGTCGCTCCCATCGCCTACTCGATCTTCGTATTCAGTGGCGACCTGATGGCTGCAGCGATGATCTTCCCCCTGGCGGTCGCTGCCCTGGGGATGTTCGCCTCGATCGTCGGGTCGTTCCTGGTGAAGACCAGCGACGAGTCACATCTCGCCGCAGCCCTGCACCGCGGCACCAACTTCGCCATGATCGCGACTGCGCTCGGCGTCATCGGGCTCACGTACTGGATGTTCGG
Organism: uncultured Acidimicrobiaceae bacterium; assembly: GCA_964645875.1. Classification (GTDB taxonomy): domain Bacteria; phylum Actinomycetota; class Acidimicrobiia; order Spongiisociales; family ZC4RG35; genus JANQRA01. The sequence goes on along the minus strand of CAZYCX010000062.1, from coordinate 11,597 downwards.
CGATATCGCCGACAACTGGCTCGGGCTCTGGATCGCCGTGGTAGCCGGTCTCATCGTCGGGTGGTTCGTCGGGAAGATCTCGGAGTGGTTCACCTCCGATCATTACAAGACGGTCAAGGAGATCGCCCGCCAGGCCCAGACCGGGCCGGCGACGGTCATCATCTCCGGCGTCGCCGAGGGAATGCGGTCCGCTGCCTACTCCGTCATCGTCGTGGCCGGAGGCATAGGGGCGGCCTTCTGGGCCGGCAACTGGGCCATGGGCGAAGGAGGCGGCATCTACGGTGTGGCCATCGCCGCCATCGGGGTGCTCGCCACCCTCGGGATCACCATCTCGGTGGATGCCTATGGGCCGATCGCGGACAACGCCGGTGGCATCGCCGAGATGGCACATCTGCCGCCGGAGGTCAGGGAGGCGACCGATGCCCTCGACTCGCTGGGCAACACCACGGCGGCGATCGCAAAAGGCTTCGCCATCGCCTCGGCCGCGGTCACCGCCCTGGCGCTCTTCAGCGCATTCACCCAGGCGGTCAACCTCGAGACCATCGACATCTCCTCGGCGCCGGTGATGATCGGCCTGTTCCTGGGAGCGATGTTCACGTTCCTCTTCGCTGCCCTGACCATGAGCGCGGTCGGTCGAGCCGCCGGGAAGATGATCGACGAGGTGAGGCGTCAGTTCCGCGAGATCCCCGGTCTCCGGGAGGGCGACCCGGACGCACGTCCCGATTACACCACCTGTGTCGACATCGCCACTGCCGGTGCTCTACGGGAGATGATCATCCCGGGCTCGCTCGCCGTGGCCCTGCCCCTCATCGTCGGATTCATCGACGTCGAGGCGCTCGGGGGGCTTCTCGGCGGAGCACTCGTGACCGGGTTCCTGCTCGCCATCTTCATGGCCAACGCCGGTGGGGCTTGGGACAACGCCAAGAAGTTCATCGAAACCGGAGCCTTCGGTGGCAAGGGCAGCGATGCCCACAAGGCCGCGGTCATCGGCGACACCGTAGGCGACCCGTTCAAGGACACCTCGGGGCCGGCGATGAACATCGTCATCAAGGTGATGACGATCGTCTCGCTGATCTTCGCGTCCGCCTTCATCGCCTGATCCCGTCGACGCTGCACCAGGGTTCTGTATCCGCTCCCTGATGCAACGTCGATAGGGCACGGTTGGGTCATCGTTTTAGCCTGACCCCGCACCCCTCGTATGCTCGATGGGGCATGTCCGCGCAGCCCTACCCCGTACGAGACGAGCGCAAAGAGATCGTCTTCATCCGCCACGCCGAATCGCAAGCGAACCTTGAAGGAGTCTGGAACGGACGCTCCGACGGTCCTCTCAGCGAAACAGGTGAGGCCAGTCTGGAGGCCCTGGGGCGTCGTCTCTCCACATGGGACTTCGATGGCGTCATCTCGTCTCCCCTGTCACGTGCTCGGACGACCGCCGAGACATTCGCCACTGAGGTCCAGGTCGACGACGACCTCGTGGAGATCGACCTCGGGAGATGGGAGGGGATGCGTTTCTCCGATGTCCAGGAACAGCACGGCGAAGAGTTGGCCGAAGCGATCAGGACCCGGACCCTGCCGATGGGAGGGACCGGCGAGACCCTCGACCAGGCTGGCAAACGGGCCATCGGCGCGGTCGACAGGATCTTCGACACCATGAGCCGGGGCCGGCGGGTGGCCGTGGTCACCCATGGCGGATTCATGCAGGCGGTGCTCCGGCGACACCTCGCCAGTGACGGGCGACGGGTCCATGCCTTCGTCGCCAACACCGGGATAACCCGTGTCGTCCAGCAGTTCGGCCGCCCTCGTCTCGCCTCTTTCAACGACATCGGGCATCTCGGCCCCCGCCCTGCAGCTCTCGACGACCATTTGGCGAAGGGACACAGGGTCGTCACCCTGATCCGTCACGGACGGACCCGCGCCAATGTCGAGGGTCGCTGGCAAGGGAGGGGCGACTGGGACCTCGACGACCTCGGTCGACGCCAGGCGGAGGCGCTGGGACAGTGGTACGGGCGACACCCTGTCGTCTACAGCTCTCCCTCGAAGCGAGCCACCTCCACCGCCGCCCACGTGGCCCTGAACGGTGTCATCACCGTAGATGATTTCATGGAGATCCACATGGGTGAATGGGAGGGGATGACCACTGCCGAGATCGCCGAGAGATGGGCGAACGAGATGGAGAAGATCTATCGCGACGGACACGACCTCCCCCGTGGCAGCACCGGAGAGACATGGGCTGAGCTGACCCAGCGGTTCGCGGCCGCGGTCCGGCTTCTCGAACACCCCGACGACGGTCTCACGGTTGCCGTTGCCCACGGCGGTGCCATCAGGTCGTACGTCTCGTCGCTGACCAAGACGACCGATACCCACTCCGAGTCGTTGTTCACCCCAGCCAACACCTCGCTCACCCACGTAGCCCTGACCCACGACGGTCCCGAGATCCTCGACTATTCCGTCGCTCCCCATCTCGAATCGCTCGGATAGTCTTGGAGTGCTGTTGACCACCTACGACTCACGTCGTTATGCCCTCCTCAACCGTTGGGATCCGTCCCATCTGCGGCGGATCGACCGTCTGCTGTCGATCGGGCCCGGAGATCGCGTCCTCGAGATCGGATGCGGCCAGGGTCACCTGACCGAGGCGATCGCGTCTCGCGGCACCGACATCATCGGCATCGACGCCAACCCCCGCGCCCCCGAGGTCGCCGCCAACGGACGGATCCGGCACATGAGCGCCGAGTCGCTGGACTTCGAGGACCGCTCATTCGAAGCGGTGATCTCGGTCCATGCCATCGAGCACATCCCGCGACTGGACCAGGCTCTCGCGGAGATGGTGCGGGTGCTGAAGCCCGGAGGGCATCTCGTGTTCGTCTATCCGGCCGAGCCCATCAAGGGCCTCTATGCGGTACCCAGTTCGATCGTGTTGCACGGGACTCCGTTGAAGGCTCGGGAGGTCCATTGCCACAAACTATGGCCGCGCAAGGTGAGACAGATGCTGGAGCCCTTGGGTATGGAGGAGACCGCCAAGGAGTTCAGCTTCTTCAAGACGCCACAGTTCGCTTCCGCATTCGAGAAGGTCGGCTAGGCACCTTGTTCACCTGTCAGACCTGCGGCAAGGAGTTCGACCTGCCCCAGCACGTCCTCGACCGCTACCCAGGCTGGATCCCGCGACAGTGTCTCGACTGCCGCAACGGCTCCGGAACGGCCGGATCCGAGCCCGGCATTGGAAAGGCGACTCGTCGTTCCGGCGTGTCCAGGGGTCGAGACCTCACCCTCGGCGAGGTGCTGGCCAAGTTCTCCGATGGCCCCCAGACAGGAGTGTTCACCGATGGCGCTTCTGAGGGGAACCCGGGTCCGGGGGGATGGGGTGCGGTGCTGGTAGTCGACGGCCAGGTGGTGACCCAGGATTACGGGAGCGAAGCACACACCACCAACAACCGGATGGAGCTGACCGCGATGATCGCCGGGCTGAAGATGCTGCCCCCGGATACGCCCACCAATGTCTACACCGACTCACAGCTCGTCGTGAACATCCTCACCAAGTGGGCGAAGGGATGGGAGGCGCGGGGGTGGACCAAGAAGTCACCCGGCCCGATCGCCAACCTGGAACTGGTCCAGGAGGCGTATGAGCTCACGAAGAAGAAGCCGAAGGCCAAGATCCAGTGGATACCCGCACACAGTGGTTATCGGTGGAACGAGTACGCCGACGCCCTGGCCACGGCATACCGGCGCGACACGTTGTGAGCGAGCCGCTATCACCTGAGGCGGTGAGGAGCTGGCTACAGCACGCCACGGGTTCCCCGATCTACTCCCGCCTCATGGATGTCATCGCCGGCGACGACCAACTGATGCGGGTGCTCAACCGGATCGAGCACAAGCCCCAGCCCAACGTTCTCCTCGCCGGCATCCACAGTCTCCTGATGCAAGACCCCGCTCAGCAGCTCGCCCGCCACTACCCCGACCTGAGCGACGATCCCGCCCCGGTCGAAGAAGCCGCCCGGCCGTTCCGTGAGTTCGTGCTGGAGCACGAAGCCGAACTGGTGGAGATCGGCCGCACCCGTCACACCCAGACCAACGAAGTCGGGCGGTGCACCGCACTCCTGCCCGCCATCTGGGAGACCGACCTGAGGCGATTCCATCTCATCGACCTCGGGGCCAGTGCCGGGCTCAACCTCGCAATCGACCGATATCACTATCGATGGGATGCCCTCGAATGGGGCCCGAGATCTCCGGTCACCCTCGAATGCTCGCTCCGGGGACGGGCTCCGGCACCAAAGGAGATCGAGGTGCTGAGCCGCACCGGGCTCGACCTGAATCCGCTCGACCCTTCCGACCCCGACGACGTCCTGTGGTTGGAGGCTCTGATCTGGCCGGAGCAGGCAGAGCGGCGACGGCGACTCCAGGCTGCCTTCTGTATGTATGCGGATTTGGAGGTCGATCTGGTCGCCGGTGACGCGGTGGAGACGCTGGGAGCGACTCTGTCGCGGCTACCCGGAGACGAGCCGGTGGTGGTGATGCACTCGTTCGCCTTGAACCAGTTCAGCCCGGAGCAACGGTCGGTCGTCGACGAGCAACTGACGGCTGCCCGCCGGCAGCGGCCACTGTGGAGAGTCTCGATGGAGTTGCTCGACTGGGGAGACGAGGCGGCCAAGCTCACCCTCGACGACGGCACCGGGCCGTTCGTCGTCGGCACGGCCCAGCCTCACGGGGAGTGGTTGGAGCTGAGCTCCTAGGTCTAGGCCCTGCCGTAGACCGGAATCAGCGCACCGTTCATCACACTCGAGTCTTCGCCGAGCATGAACTCGGCGACCGCGGCGATCTCGTCGGGAGTCGGCCAGTTCACGTAGTCGGCGTAAGGGAGGGACCTTCGGGTGGCCGGGGTGTCGATGACCGACGGCATGAGGACGTTGGCGGTCACGCCGGTGCCGTCGAGCTCGGTGGCCACGCTCTGGCCCAGGGCGGCCACTCCCGCCTTGGCGATGTTGAAGGCCGCCTGTGCCTCGAAGAAGTCGACGGCGCCACGGCTCCCCACCAGGAGGATGCGGCCCCATCCCGCCTCCGTGAGATGGGGGATGACGGCGCGTACCGCGTAGAACGCCGATCTCAGATTGAGGTCGAGCATTCGCTCGAAACGGACGTCGTCGGTCTCCTCGACGTCGCGACCCCCGGCCCAGCCGCCTACCAGTGAGCAGAGGCCGTGGATCTCCCCCCAGCGGTCGGCGACTTCCTTGATGTAACTGTTGACCGCTTCGGCGTTGGTGCAGTCGACCCGGGTCAGCATCAGCTGCTCCTCATCCACCTCGAACTCGGTCTCGAAAGACTGGGCCTCGTCGGGTAGGAGGTAGGTCACGGCCAGGCGATGGTCCTTGGCGATGAGCCGTCGGACCAGTGCAGTGCCCAGTCCTCCGGTTCCACCGGTGATCACAAATGTCTTGGTCACGGGGTCATAGTAGGTAGCGATGCCCCCTCTCCGCCTCGGTTTGGCCCGGCGAGCTCTCCGATCCACCGTCCCCGGGCAGTGGTCGCGGCGGAGAGCAGATCGAGAGGGGAGTCGAGGTCGAGCAGCAGTCCCGGTCGGGCCACCACCGCGGGGTGGTTGAGTCGCTGCAGATGCCGATGGAAGCTGGAGACTCCGAAGGAGAAGGGAAACACCTCCCGGCTCCCGATGGCAGATGTCCCTCCGTCGGCCGAAGGGGCGATGACCCCTCCGTTGGTCTCCAGGCCGTATACGAGAGCCCGAACATCTTCAGCGCCGAGGAGCGGCAGGTCGCTGTGCAGGATCATCCAAGTGGGCGAGAGGGTCCTCACCCACTCGACGCCGACACGAGCCGCTTCGTCGAGGCCTGTCCCGGGGTCGGGCAGGCTGGGGAAACCAGCCCGCGTCGACCATTCGGCCACTTCTGGCTCCGCGGTGACGATGAGTGGGGCCAGCCCTATCGACGCCACGGTCGAGGCGACGTGCTCGGCGAGACCACGTCCGAGCCTTGCCCGCGTCCCCGGATCGACGGCACCGGCCAGGCGACGCTTGCCCATGGAGAAGGACTTGACCGGGATGATCACGGTGTTGAGCACATCGGCGAGGGTAGGGAATAGCGCTCCGGGGCGTCTTGTTCGAAGCGGCATGGCCAGAGCAACACTCAACGGTGTCGTCATCGCGGAGAGCGACGAGACCGTGATCGTCGAGGGGAACCACTACTTCCCACCTCAGTCGGTGAACCAGGACTATTTCTCAGCCTCCGAGAAGACCACGGTGTGCGGGTGGAAGGGGACGGCCAACTACTACGACCTCAGTGTCGGCGACGCCACCAGCCGGGCCGCGGCCTGGTACTACGCCACACCGAAGGATGCGGCTCGCGAGATCAAGGACTACGTCGCCTTCTGGGGGGACGTGAAGGTCGAGACCTAACCGCCCAACTAGGGGACCACCAGCACCGGGCACTCCGCGAGGTGGGTGAGGCGGTCGGCCACCGAGCCCAGGATCACCCGCTCGGCGAGCCCCGCGCCGCGGCGTCCGATGACCAGCATGTCTGCCGAGCTGGTCTCGCAGACGACGAGGAGACGGGTGACCGGATCGCCGAGCTCCCCGACGGTCTCATAGTCGACGCCGTCGAGGTCGAGCTTCTCTTCGAACTCCCTCAATATCTCCTGTTGCCCTTCGACGAGAGCCGTCGACAACGACTCGGGGCTGGGAGGCGCGCCGCCGATTCCCCACCAACCCTCGGGGGTGCGCACGACCGTCACCAGCTTCAGGTGAGCGTTCCAGTGGTGGGCGATGGCGACACCGTGCTGGGCGGCACGCATGCTCCCCTCTGACCCGTCGACTCCGACAACGACCGTTGTGATCTGCCAATCCATGCTGGGAATCTAGAGCAATGCCTCCAGTAGGTGTCCGGCGGCGAGACCGTAGAGCCCCGCAACCACGTCGTCGGCGGTGACCCCGACGGCACCGGGCAGTCGCTCCGCCCGGGCCACGCCCGGCGCGAAGTTCTTGAAGATGTCGGCGGCCCGGAAGACCAGCCAAGCCACGATCGCCGCAGGCCAGATCCCGAGCCCGATCACGGCGATGAAAGCGCCCGCCGCCTCGTCGACGCAGATCCACCCGGCATCGCCCTCCGGCCCAACGAAGGGCCCTGCCGACCAGACACTGGCAGCCACCACCACCGCAGCAGCTACCACCTGGCCCTGCCACCCGAACCAGTGCCCCACAACCAACGCCACCGGGAGGGCGAACAACGCTCCGACGGTGCCCGAGCCCAGATGGCTGCCCCGGACGCGGGCGAGGATGAGGCCGGTGCCGAACCACGAAGCGACCACCCGATGCATCGGGGCGACACTAGGGACGATCGACCCCCGATCCGGGTTTCCCAAGTGCCACGGTGCGTATAGCCTGACGTCATGGAAACGGCATCACATATCTGGAGCGACGGCGAGCTCGTCCCCTGGGACGACGCCAACGTCCACTTCCTCTCCCACGCCCTTCAGTACGGAACCGGCGTATTCGAGGGGATCAGGGCCTACAACACTCCGGAGGGGACTGCCGTATTCAGGCTCCACGACCACATGATCCGTCTCGACGCCTCGGCGCGCGCCTACGCCATCCCGATGAGGTGGTCGGTCGAGGAGTGGAAAGCGGCCTGTCTCCATCTGCTCAGAGAGACCGGGCTCGAGTCGGCATACATCCGCCCCCAGGTCTTCTACGGCAACGGCGCCATCGGGATCGACCCCTCGCGGAACGAGGTCATTGCGATGATGGCCGCCTTCCCCTGGGGTGCCTATCTCGGTGACGACGCCGCCGAGAGGGGCATCTCCACGATGGTGTCGAGCTGGCGCCGCATCTCCCACACCTCGTTGATCCCCACCGCCAAGGGCTCGGGCGGATACCTGAACTCGGTGCTGGCCAAGCAGGAGGCGGTGGCCGCCGGTCATGAGGAGGCGATCATGTTGAACGACGCCGGGTCGGTGTCCGAGGGGACCGGGATGAACCTCTTCGTCGTCAGCGGCGGGGTGGTCTACACGCCACCAGTTTCCGCGGGCATCCTCGAAGGAATCACTCGGAATTCGGTCATCGACCTGCTGCGCGACGACGGGGTCGAGGTGCGCGAGATCGACATCGCCCGTGGCGCCCTCTACACCGGCGATGAGATGTTCCTCACCGGCACCGCTGCCGAGGTCACCCCGATCCGTTCGGTCGACGGCAGGTTGATCGGTGACGGCGACCGGGGCCCGGTCACCAAGAAGGCGCAGGAGCTGTTCTCGGCCGCGGTGGCGGGCAAGCTCGACGACTACCGGCACTGGCTGGAGTTCGTCTAGTAGTGAGCGACTAGTGGCACAGCAACCAAACGTCGAGATAACCGACGCCGAGCGACCCCGAGCCGTTCTCCAGCCGGGGGTGGCGGTCAAGTGGCGCGCCGACAAGCCGGGTATCCCCAGCGGGCCCACAGCTACTCCCGGAGGGGGTTACTACGGGACCACCGGCCCCGACCCCGGGTGGGGGATGAGGCTGGTCAACCAGTCCGATCTCCCGGACGACGATCCCGACGTTCGCAAGGTGCTCTCCGGCTTGGTGATGGCCCGCGCCGCCGCGCTGGGACGCGCCCCGGTCAAGGAAGACCTCGAGGCAGCCCTCATCCTCTGCGGCTATGACGAGGATCCCCCCGTAGACGTAGTGCAGCGTAGGAACCGATGGCTGGATGCGTCTCCTCATGAGCAGCGCCCCGGGGCAACCGCGGTGGCCGAGGTGGACAAGGAGACCCTGATGATGAAGCCCGAGCGTCTTCGCTATGCCCTCCGGCATTCGAGGTAGAGCCTGGTCGTTCTGTAGCGTCACGGCCCAGAACACTCATGAAGATCGTTCGCATCAAGTCCGGCGACGACATCGCCTACGGAGTGGCCGACGCCGAGGGCGTGCTCGTGTACAACGGCTCGCCCTTCGTCGCCTGGGAACCCACCGAGAACGTGGTGCCCTGGCCCAGGGTGACGCTCCTCGCCCCGGTCATTCCAACCAAGGTGCTCTGTGTTGGCAAGAACTACGAGGACCACGCCGCCGAGTTCGACGGTGAGGTCCCCGAGGAGCCACTCATATTCATGAAGCCGGCCACCTCGGTGATCGGCACCAATGCCAACGTGGTCCACCCCACCCTGTCACATGAGGTTCATCACGAGGCGGAGTTGGCCGTGGTGGTCAGCAAACCGGCCCGCAACGTGAAAGCGGAGGACGCCTCCCAGTACATCTTCGGCTACACCGCGGCCAACGACGTCACCGCCCGCGACTTGCAGAGGAAGGACGGGCAGTGGACCCGGGCCAAGGGGTTCGACACCTTCTGCCCGCTGGGTCCTGCTATCGAGACCGAGCTCGACCCTCTGGAGCGCCTCGCAGTCATCTGCAAGGTCAACGGCGACGTCCGTCAGGCCGGATTCACCTCCGACATGGTCTTCGGGGTCGCCGAGATCTTCGAGTACATCACCGCGTTCACCACGCTCCTCCCCGGAGATGTGATCCTCACCGGGACACCCTCGGGGGTGGGCAAGGTGGAGCCGGGCGATCTCATGGAGGTGGAGGTCGACGGCATCGGCACGCTCACCAACAGGGTGGTGGCTCGGGCATGACGGTTCGGGTGCGCATGGCTCCCTCGCCGACCGGGTTTCTCCACGTCGGGACCGCCCGGGCCGCCCTGTACAACTGGCTGTATGCCCGTCACACCGGCGGAACCTTCATCGTCCGCATCGACGACACCGACCTGGAACGGTCGACACGGGAGTATGAGGAGGAGATCCTGGGGTCGTTTCGCTGGCTCGGGCTCGACTGGGACGAAGGGGTGGAGGTTGGCGGCTCCCACGGCACCTACCGCCAGTCGGACCGTCTCGACCGCTACGCCGAGATAGCGGTAGCGTTGACGGAGTCGGGCCACGCCTACTACGACGATCGGTCGACCGACGAGTTGGAAGCCCTGCGCCAACGCGCCCAGAAGGAGGGCAAGCATCCCGGTCACTACATACGGCGCCCCGACCGGGAAGCGGACTCCGGCGTGATCCGGCTCTCGGTGCCACAGGATGGGGTGGTCGAGTTCGGTGACGTCATCCGCGGCGACCTCTCTTTCTCCCCGGCGGACATCGACGATTTCGTGATTCTGCGCAGTAACGGAACGCCCACTTATCACCTGGCTTCGACCGTCGACGACCTCGATTACGAGATCACCCACGTTGCCCGGGGAGAGGACCTGCTGCCTTCCACCCCCAAGCACATCCTCCTCATTCGCGCCCTCGAGGGCACCGAGCCGATCTATGCGCATTTGCCTCTGCTCTTCGGGCCCGATGGCAAGAAGCTCTCCAAGCGTCATGGAGCGACCGCCCTCTCCGAGTACCGGGAGGCGGGTTATCTGGCCGATGCGATGTTCAACTATCTCGCCATCCTGGGTTGGTCGCCTGACGGGGAGACCACGATCTTCAGCCGCGAGGAGGCGGTGGCGAAGTTCGATCTCGCCAACGTGTCACGCAACCCGGCAGCCTTCGACCCCGAGAAGCTGGCCTGGATGAACGGCGAGTACATCAGAGCCATGGATGCCGTGGTGTTCGCCGACGAAGTACGACCCCACGTCGAATCCGCCATCGGCCGTGAACTGACGGAAGAAGAGTGGACGACCTTTGCGGAGGTCGCCCCGCTGGTTCAGGAGCGCACCAAGCTGCTGCCGGAGGCCGGTGAGCAGGTCACGTTCTTGTTCCAGGACTTCGACTCCTACGACCAGACGTCATGGGCCAAGGTGATGACGAAGGATGGGGTCACCGTCGTGCTCGACGAAGGCACGGCGGTGTTGGCCTCCCTCCACGAGTGGGACTCCGCAACGATCGAGGATGCGCTCAGGACGATCCCCGAGAAGCTCGGCATCGGGGCCGGCAAAGCCTTCCAGCCGTTGCGGGTTGCCGTGACCGGGTCATCGGTCAGCCCACCACTCTTCGAATCGATCGCGGCGCTGGGCCGCGAACGGACTCTCCAGCGTCTGGAGCGAGCCCGAGAGAGATTGGGCTGATCCCGGCCCGGAATAGTTGGTGAGCCCCGGCTAGGAGATGAATGCGATGCTCGCCATCGCCCCGACGATGGTGACGAGCAGCGTGAGCATCCAGTTGGTCATCGACCTTCGCAAGGCGCCGATCTCGGTGGTCAGCTCGGCTCTCAGCTCGGCTCTCAGCTCGGCGATGTCCGTCTTGAGCTCCGTCCGCAGATCGGCCATTTCGGATCTCAGTTCGGCCGAGAGGACGGCGAGGTCGCCTTTGGTGGCCACCTGGTCGAGGTCGTGCAGTGGTATGGCGCTCATGAGAGTCTCAGCCCGTTCGGGACCGAGCACTTGACTCAGACCAGTGTACAGATCGCTTCGGGCTGCCTCTGAGATGGCCACCTACTCAGCATGCCTACTGCGGAGCCGGATCTCAAGGGCCTCGAAAGTGTGGACCCCGGGCATCGGGCCTCGATCGAAGGCGAAAGGAGTTGGGCTGATCCCGGCTCGGGCGTAACCTTTCGGATGGCACACCCGGTCCCGTCGTCCAGTGGTCTAGGACGCCGGCCTTTCAAGCCGGAAACGCCGGTTCGAATCCGGTCGGGACTGCCGATATCG
>CAZYCX010000061.1:0-13716 GCA_964645875.1 uncultured Acidimicrobiaceae bacterium | reverse complement strand
GGCGGTTTCCGAGACCCGGTGCACGCCCTACCGGCGCCACGCCACGATGTGCAGACTGGGGTTGCCTGGCGATCAGTGGCTGTCCAGCCTGATCACCTCGGCGGCTCGCTTCCTGCCGCCAAAGTTGCGCGGCTTGGCGTCGGCGGAGGGATAGCCGAGGGCGATGGCGTAACGAGCCGCCGCCATGTCTGGCACGCCGAGGAAGGCGGCTGCGGCCCGGTCGCGATGCAGGGTGACGGGGCACGATGCCACGCCGATCGCCTCGGCGGCCAACATCATGTTCTGCGCCGCCCGGCCGATATCGAACTCGTTGCCTCCCGGCTCCTGGACCAGGACGATCGTTGCCACAGAATCGCGCACCGGCTGGGTGAAGTCACCGTGCTCGGCGAGACCCTGGAGCCGCTCCGGGTCGGTCACCGCGATGAACGACCACGACTGCTTGTTCTTCGAGCTGCCGGTCCAGCGGCCTGCCTCGAGGATCGCTCCGAGGTCGTCGTTGCTGAGAGGTTCGTCCTCATAGTCGCGGATGGCGCGCAGGCCGAGGATGAAGTCGTAGATGTCAGACATGAACGGAGACTATGCGCCGCGGTCAACCTCTTGGGTACAGGATCATCTGGGTGGCCCTGAAGTAGGCCAGTCTGCGTTCGGTCGCTTCGTCTCTGACCTCGACATCCCACACCTGGGTGGTGCGGCCACCGTGGATCATCAGTCCCTCGGCGAGCATCGCCCCCTCGAGCAGCGTCCCGGTGAAGTTGGACTTCAGTTCGATGGTGGTGAAGCCGGTAGCACCGTAGGGGAGGTTCCCGACACAGCCGAATCCGGCGGCGGTGTCGGCCAGTGTGATGACCGAGCCGGCATGCAGGTATCCGTTGGGGGCGAGGTGGAAGGGTTGGATCTCACAACGCATGCGGGCGGTGCTTTCGCCGATGTCGATCAACTCGAGTCCCATGTGGCCGGGCAGGGTGGCCTCGCTGGCTTGTCGCAGCATGTCCGCCACCGTTTCCCGATCGGTCTCCTGATACATCATCGGGGCGACGTTACCGGTCGGATTTGGTAGTGCGAGGTGCCGTTCCGATAGGTTGTTCTCCGCCCCGAGACAGAGGAGACCGCGAAGCATGCCCACCCCACACATCTCTGCGCCCGAAGGCGAGTTCGCCCCTTCGATCCTGCTTCCGGGCGATCCGCTCCGCGCCCGGCACATCGCCGAGAACTTCCTCGACGAGGCGAGACAAGTCAACGAGGTCCGCAACATGCTCGGCTACACCGGGTCATATCAGGGGGTTCCGATCTCGGTGATGGGAACGGGCATGGGCATCCCCTCGGCATCGATCTATGCCACCGAACTGGTCAACGAATACGGGGTGGAGCGGCTGATCCGGGTGGGATCGTGTGGGGCGGTCACGGAGCGGGTCGACGTGCGCGACGTCATCCTGGCGATCGGTGCCTGCACCGAATCCCTGGTCAACCGGACCCGCTATGGAGGTCTCGACTTCGCCGCCGTTGCCGACTTCTGGCTCCTGAGAGCGGCCGCCGAAGCTGCCGAGACCAAGGGGATCGAGGTCAAAGTGGGCAACGTCCACTCGGCCGACCTGTTCTACAACCCTGACCCGGAGGCCTTCAACCGCATGGAGGCGATGGGGGTCCTGGCCGTGGAGATGGAAGCGGCTGGCCTGTACGGAGTCGCCGCCGAGCACGGAGCGCGGGCTCTGACCATCTGCACCGTCTCCGACCACATTCGAACCGGCGAGGCCACCTCCTCCGACGAGCGGCAGGAGACGTTCAACGAGATGGTCGAGATCGCCCTCGAGACCGTGCGCATCGACGCCGGCTAGGGCCGCCGACGGGTCGGTAATGGGTGTACAGACGGTTGCTCATTACGCTAAGGTGCCCCGGCCATGTCCGTCGACCGTGTCATCATCAAGAGGGCAGTAACCGACGCCCTGCCCCTGTTCGTCCCGGCGGTGCCGTTCGCCCTGGTCATCGGGCTGGCCATCGTCGAGGCCGGCATCAACCCCTTCTCCGGGTGGTCCGGATCGTGGCTGATCTTTGGAGGCGCCGCCCAGCTCACCCTGATCTCGCTGCTCGGCTCGGGTGCGGCGGTGGTGGCTGCCGCCACCGCCGCCTTGGTCGTCAATGCCCGGCACCTCATGTACTCGGCGGCTCATGCCCCCACCTTCCAGAGACAGCCCCGCTGGTTTCGCTGGCTCGGGCCCTATCTGCTCATCGACCAGATGTTCGCCCTCACCATCATCGAGGCCGACCGCGAGCCCGAGGCCTTTCGCACCTACTACCTGGCGGCTGGAGCCACCTTCTGGACCCTCTGGCAGATCACCACCGCGCTCGGTCTGGCCCTCGGTCCGGTGGTGCCGGAGGAGTGGAACCTCGCCTTTGCCGTGCCCCTCCTGTTCATCGGGCTCATCGTCCTCGGCATCGACAGGTGGACCAAGGCCGTGGCCGCCATGGTCGGAGGCGGTGTCACCTTCCTCGTCGCCGGACTCCCCAACCGGACCGGTCTGCTCGTCGGAGCGCTGGCCGGCATCGTGGTGGGGACCCTCTTGGAGAGGGCGAGACGGTGATCACGTTCCTGACCACCGTGGTTGTCGGTATCGGCACCTATTTGAGTCGATCGATCTTCATCCTGGCATTGGCCAAGAAGAAGATCGCCGAACCGGTGCTGGTCGCACTCGGCTTCGTGGCACCAGCCGTGCTCGGTGCGCTCATCGTCGCGCTGCTCATTGACGAGAACGGATCGGTGGCCATGGGCATCCCGGAGGTGAGCGCGTTGGCGGTGGGCGCCCTCGTCACCCACAAGACTCGCAACCACATCCTCACCCTCGTCGTGGGCATGGCCGTCTTCTGGGTGGTCAGGGCCCTGATCTAGCCCGGGCGGTCGTCGATGACTATCGACATGCAGGTGAGCCCACCGTCGGCCGCCTGGATCTCTGAGACGTCGATGAGTACCGGGCTCAACCCGAGATCGGCAACCAGGGCGGTGGTGCCCGGTGCGTTGGCGGTGACCAGGACACCACCGTTCCCCAAGGGCAACGCGCTGAACGCATGACGCTCGTGGGGTGCTTCGTAGACGATGTGCAGCCCGGACAACAGAGACTCGTCGACGGTCCCCTTCGTCACCACGACGTTGTGGTCGTCGACGGGAAGCACACCGGATTTGAGGTGCAGTACTCCCTCGACCGGCACGGTGGTCACCGACAACCCCTGCGATTCGGCGACCCGGCTCAGCTGGGCTATGCCCTCGTCGTTGGTGCGCTTCGACCGTCCGACGAACACGTTGTTCCCCATCATCATCACGTCGCCACCGTCGAGCGTCCCGGGTGCCTCGATCTCGACGACCGGAAACTTGCGCTCCAGACGTTCTATCACCGGCCGCACCTCGCCCCGTCGCCCTTCCACCCCCGGTCGTGCGGCCACGGCGACCGACCCGACGACGACGGCCGTGTCCTCGATGAAGACGCAGTCGGGATGGTCGTTGTCTGCGGCCACGATCTCGATCTCGTATCCCGCATCCCGGAGGGCCGCGGCGTAGCTCTCGTGTTGTCGCCGTGCTCTGGGCACGTCCGGAGCGCGCCCACCGTCCGACACGATGGCCCGGTCGAAGGTGTCGGCGACCATGCGAAGCAGTGCTGTCGACATCCGACGATGCTACGTCGCCGAAAAGGAGAAGAGAGACCCGGGGCTCCGGGTCTCTCTTCGGACTCCGCCCGCTCTCCAGTCGGGGTCAGGCGAACAGCTGGTTGATCCAGCCCGCCTCCAGGGCGACGATGAGGATCGTCAGCACCCAGAGCACCGGATGGATCTCCTTGATACGCCCGCTGAGGGCCATCAAGACGGTGTGGGCCACCAACGCCAGGCTGATGCCGAAGGTGATCGAGTAGGCGAACGGCATGCCCACGATGGCGAGAAACGCCGGGATCGACTTGGTGTAGTCGCTCCAATCGACTTTGACGGCACCCGTCATCATCATGGCGCCAATGACGATCAGGGCCGCCGACGTGGCAACGGCCGGTATGGCCTGCGCCAGCGGTGAGGCGAACATGGCGAGAAGGAACAGCCCGGCTACCACCAGCGCGGTGAGGCCGGTCTTTCCGCCCTCCTCGACACCTGCCGCCGACTCGATGTAGGTGGTGGTGCTCGAGGTCCCGAGTGCGGCGCCGATGGCGGTGGCGGTGCCGTCTGCGGCGAACGCAGCCCTTGGCGCCTCGATGTTGCCCTCGTCGTCGAGCATCCCGGCCTTCTCCGTCAGGCCGATCAGCGTTCCTGCCGTGTCGAAGAAGTCGACGAAGAGGAACGTGAACACGACGGCGACGATGCCGAGCCCGAGCGCGGCTCCGAGGTCCATGGCCAGGAACAAGTCGGTCGGTGCGGTGAAGCCGAAGAAGCCGGCCTCGAAGCCGGCGAACGACTCCAGCGCCTCGCTTCCGTAGTTGTAGGCATCGGTTCCCATGATCATCACGAACGCCGTGACCAGGAGGATGCCGATCAGGATCGCGCCTTTGACCCTCCTCGCCAGAAGGGCTCCGGTGATGACCAGGCCGGCCAGGGCGATCCAGGGGAGCGGGCCGGTGAAGTCGCCGACCGTGACGAAGGTGTCCGGAGAGCCCTGGATGAACCCGGCCCCGGCGAACCCGATGATCGCCAGGAAGGCGCCGATGCCTGCCGTGATGGCGTGTTTGAGATGAAGGGGGATCGAGTTGAGCACGTATTCCCGCAACCCGGTGAGGGCGACGATCAAGAACAGGATTCCCGAGAAGAACACCGCGCCCAATGCGGTCTGCCACGCGATGCCCAGACCCAGGACCACGGTGAAGGTGAAGTAGGCGTTGAGCCCCATCCCAGGCGCCAATGCGAACGGTAGCTTGGCCCACAGGGCCATGATCAAGGTTCCCGCCGCCGCGGCCAGGGCGGTTACGGTCAGCAGCTGCGGGAAGGCCCCGTCGAAGTCGATGGCCACGGAGAGGATGGCCGGGTTGACGAAGACGATGTAGGCCATCGCCAGGAACGTGGTGATGCCGGCGCGCACCTCTTGACCTACCGACGACCCCCTCTCGGTGATGTGGAAGTACCGGTCGAGCCCGCGGTCTCTACTCGCTACCGGCGGCGTCTCGGTGGTGGCCATGGGTCAGCTCCTCCCTGTCGATGGCGCACGGGGAGTAAACCACGCGGGAACCCACGGTGTCGGCGGGAGAGGGTCTTTTGTCATGGGGGTCTCGAGGCGTCATGTCTGCCGGTTTCGGTGGCGTTTTCACCCCCCTGTTCCACCGACGTGACCTGCGTGGTCAGCTCGGATTGGAGCACGACCCGGAGTCGAATAGCGTGAGGTCATGACCGAGTTCTTCGTCACCGCCCACGCCTGGTGGCAGTACGCGGTCCTGCTCGCCGTCGTCGTCTCTCTGATCTTTTCGTTCCGTAGCGCGATGATGGGCTCGACCGCCGAGACCGTCTACCGGGTGACTGCTGTCGTGGTGGACATCCAGGTGGCGCTCGGGATCGTCATCTGGCTCGCCACCGCTGGTTGGGACGAGGGTTTCCTGCAGGGCTGGCTGCACCCGATCCTGGGGCTGGCCGCCCTCGGAGTGCTCCACGTCTCCATCGGTCGGGCCCGCAAGGGCCACCCCGAGGTGGCCAATCGCACGGTGCGCACCGGGCTCATCATCGCCATCGTCCTGGTGGTCGGGGCCATCGGCGTGGCCGAGATGGCCTAGACGAAGCCACCCTGGCGGCGGGCGCTACCGTCGCCCGTCGTGTTCACAACGGGCGGTCTCATCGCCGGCGGCATCGCCGCCTTCATCGTCGGCCTCTCCAAGACAGGACTACCCGGCGTCTCCCTGGCGGCGATCCCGCTGATTGCGCTGGTGGTGGAGGGGCGGCTCATCCCCGGCGCCACGCTGCCACTGCTGATCGTGGCCGATCTCTTCGCCATCTTCTGGTACCGGAGATTCGCCAGGTGGGACCTCCTCCGTGGCCTGACCCCGTCGATCGGAGTCGGATTCGTGCTCGGCATGGCCTTCTTCGTCATAGTGGGAGCGGCGACACGGCAGTTGGAGCGATCGATCGGGATCATCCTCTTCGTCATCGTTCTGCTCCAGATGTGGCACATGTTCAGAGAGTCGACCCCCAACCTCGGTCGGGTGGCGATAGCCGGGTTCGGTATCGGCGGCGGCTTCACCACTTTCGTGGCCAATGCAGCCGGACCGGTGATCAACACCTATCTCGCCGCCCTGAGGCTGCCCAAGACCGAGCTGCTCGGGACGGCGGCGTGGCTCTACTTCGTGGTCAACCTGGCCAAGATCCCCTTCTATCTGGCGCTCGGCGCCTGGGCGGTGGGAGGGGTCTTCTTCACGGGTGAGAGCCTGTTGTGGAACCTCGCTCTCGTCCCAGGCATCGTCCTCGGGGTCGCGATCGGCCGGCAGGTCTATCACCGGATCCCCCAACGGCAGTTCCTCCTCGCGGTACTGGCATTGTCGGCAGCCGGTGCGCTGGTGCTGGTGATCTAGTCGGCCGTCGCTTGGGGGAGCGGTGTCCCCTGGTGGAAGCGGAGGCGCCAGCCCTCGTTGGTGTTGACCCAGACCGAGGTCCGGTGGGCGTGGCGTTCGACGCCGTCGTAGGTGTCGTGGCTGATGTAGCGGGCGAGGGCGACGTCCTCATCGACGAGATCGACCCGGAGGGCCTCGTGAGGGAGGCGAGCCTGCAGGTCGCAGGGCGGCGTGTTCACCGCGTCGTCACGGGTGTAGGTGCGGCCCGACATCCCCACCTCGCTGAAGTCGGGATGGAGGATCTTGTCCATCCACTCCCCGTCGAAACGGGTCTCGAGCCACAAGCCCTCCTCGAGATGGGTGAGATAGGGGCCGGTCTGCACGACCGCCGATGTGGGCAACGGTCCATACACGTGCGGGAACTGCTCGCCCCCACCGTCGAGATCCTCATACACCAGGGTCTGGTCGTCAAGGCCCTCGGTGTCGATGGTGAGCAGGATGAGAGCGTTGTGGTCGATGTATCTCTCCCTGGCGACCGCGGGCAGTTGCCGCCCCGTCGAGCAGTGCACGAATCCCTCGGCTTCGACGCTGGGTGGGCTGTAGGTGTCGATGCTCCGTGCCCAGTCGGCGGGCTCGGCGAGGTGGTAGATCGGCTCGGTCATCGGCTCACTTCCCCCACCCCACACCAGTACCTCGACCGATGAGGGTCGAAACTTGACCGGTTGGTCCCTGGCTCCTCAGTCGTCGACCTCGATGATGGTGAGTGTGCGGTCGCACGCCTCTTTGGCGATGCCGACGATGGCCTGGTATTCGTCCGATTGGTAGGCGTCGATGGCCCGTTGGTAGGTGGGGAAGCGGACCAGAACGTTACGTGGGTGGTCCTTGCCCTCCATCTGCTGATAGCGGCCGCCTCGGGCGATGAACTCGCCGTCATAGGCAGCCACCACCTGACTCGAGCCTCCGATGTACTGCGCGTACTTGTCGTCGTCTTTCACGTCGATGTGGGCGACCCACATTCCTGCCATCGCGTCTCCTGGTCGCTATGACAGGACGGTACCCGTGGGGCTCCTTGCTCAACCGCCGGTGTGTGCCGCTGTTGGACTGCGACAAGGGGATGTGGGGATGCCCGGGTGGGCACCCCCACAGCCATCACTCTCAGACCACCTCGAGCGTGGTCTCCACCGGGACCGGGTTGGCCAGGCTGTCGCGGACAGGTGAGGTGTCCTGGACGTACTGACAGAGCGCTTCGAGTTGCTCGCTCGTTGCATTGGGGCTCGAGACCCGTCCCTTCGCCCGGATGTTGGTGAAACCCGGGCGGGCGCCTTCGAGCCCGAGGAATGAGCGGACATCGAAGTCTCCCTCGATCTCGTATTCCATCGAGTCGATCTCGATGCCCTTGGCGGCTGCATTGGCCACATATCCCACCGCATAACAGAAGGCCAGGCCCTGGAGCAGCAGCTCGACGGCGTTGGGCCCTCTGTTAGACCCGAGGAGAACCGGGGGCTCGTCACCTTCGAGTTGGAAAGGGGCCTCGCGTGAGGTGTCTTCCTCTCCGGCGTGGCGGAAGGCCAGGATCTCACCCTTGTTGTAAGTGCCGTTCTCCCAGCTACTGGTCGCCCGGAAGGTGAACGAGGCGAGCGAAGGGTCTTCCTTCACCGCCTCGATCGTGTTGACGAGCTGGTCCACGTCGATTCCGTTGCTGGTCTTGACCGTTGTCATTCTTGGCTCCTTCGTTGTCGATCTCTAGGCCGGCCTTCAGTCATTCAGACGCACGCCGGCCCGAGTCGATTGCGCGGCCATCGATGGAGAGTTGTCCCGGGGATCATCTGTTGGGACCGACCCGTGGGCCGTGCGTCAGGGGCTGCCGGCGACGTTCCGCGGTGTGCGGAGTGTGGATCTCATTCGCCGTGGACCGCTTCGACGACCGGCCCCATCGCCTGGATGGCGGCCGGCGACTTGGGCCAGAGGTCACATCTGACCTCGGAGAACCCGAGGTCAGAGAACGCGAGGATGTGCTCTGCGATCTGGTCGGTGCTCCCGCCGACGAGTTTGTCCATCGGCAGGCCGGCATTTTCGGCCTCCTCCGCGAATTCCTCCGGTACGACGGTGTACAGGTCGAGAGTCCGTTCCAGGTTGGCCGGGTCGCGGCCGTGGCCCTCACATGCGGTGTCGAGCTGGTCGATGATCGGACCCAGGCGTGTCGTGGCCTCCTCCAGCGACTCGTTGCCGCTCCACCAGTTCCAGGCGTCGCCATACCGGGCCGCCAGCTCGAGCATCTTCGGCCCTCCGGCGGCGATGTTGATGGGAGGACCCTGCGGTCGCGGCCCGCGCAGGACCATCTCCGCCTGCTTCACCGAATAGAACTCACCTTCGAAATCGACGAGCCCGTTCTTGAGCAGGCCGTGGATGATCTGGATTGCCTCGGCGAAGCGCGAGTACCTGTGGTCGGTGGGAAACCCGAAAGCCTCGTAGTCCGAATCCGGTGTGTTGCCCGCCCCGATCCCGAGCACATATCGGCCTCCGGAGATCTCGTCGATGGTTTCGGCGATCTTCGCTGTCATCGCCGGTGACCGATAGGGCGAGTTGATCACCGATTGGCCCAGGTCGATTTTCTCGGTCGTGGCGGCGAGAGCTGAGGCGATCGACACCGACTCCCAAAGACCGTTGGTCTCGGTGTCGCTCCTGTAGAGCAGTCCGTCCTCGAAGACGAACATGTCGAAGCCGGCCAGCTCGGCGACGGCTGCTCGCTCGTGGATCGACATCCATGTCGGCGCCGGTTTGTCGCTGCCGGGACGCCCGTTGAGTTGGTTGATCAGACCGATGCGCATGGGAGAGCACCCTAGATGCCGGCCTGCTGCCGACGTGATGATCAGGGACTTCTGCCCCATCGCGTCGGGACTTCTGCCCGATGTTCGGATCGCCGGCTCGGGCGATCATGTGAGCATGAACGGAACCGGCGCGCCCGAGGCCGAGGCGTGGGCGAAGCTGACTCGATTGATCACGTTGTTCGGCGTGGTGCTGGGCGGGTCCATCGCGGTCATCCTCGTCGTCGGGTGGCTCAATATGCCGATGTATCAGGATGTGCCTCCCATGGCCGGCCCCGGCGACATGGGGGCCATCGCTCCGCCGGGCGTGCTGTCGGCGGATGAGGTGCCACCTGCCTTGAAAGAGCACTACGAGGCTGCCCAGACGCACTTCGCCGTCTTCGAGTCGGTTCCCTGTTTCTGTGGCTGCCAGGAGATGCTCGGCCATCGCCACCTGGGCGACTGCTTCCTCAGACCCGACGGAACGGGATTCGAGGCCCACGCCCTCGGATGTGGAGTGTGTTTGGGAGAAGCTGCGCAGGTGGCCTCCCTCATCGAATCTGGTGTGACGGACGTCGACCAGATAAGGACCGCGGTCGTCGCCTCATGGGGCGACCCCTATTTCGACGATTGATCAGCGGAGAGGACTCATGCTCGAGAGAAACGGTCGCAGGCGAGATCCGTCGGTGGTCTGGATGGTCGTGATCGGCGGATTCGCAGTCGGGGCGATGGCCTTGTTCGTGTTCAGAGCGGCGACGCTGCCCGATGGCGGTGTAGCCGATGGATCCGAGTTCGCGACCCAAGGTTTGGCCGCATCGGGCGGGGTGGTGGTCGAGGGATCGGAGATAGCGATGGGTCAGGTCCCGCTCAACGTGACGGTGACTCCGACGTGGACTCTGGTCAACGAGAGCGCAGAAGCAGTTTCGTTGGGCGAACCTCACGCCAGTGTGATCGAAGGTTGTTGCCCCGGCCCGTTGACCCTGTCGTCCTCGGCCCTCGCTCCCGGTGAGTCGGCCCAGCTCAGTTTCCCGCTGGAAATGCACCCCGGGATGGACGGGCGGCATCGCTTCGACATTCACGTTCCCGTCGGGGTCGATGGCGAGTACTTGACCCTCGAAGTGACGGGCGACTTCGGCTGATCCGCCCGACGTGTCGTCTGTGCCGTGTGTGACATCCACGGAATGCATCGTGGCATCCCACGAATCTGGGATTGTTTCGAGAGGTGATTCGACGGCACGCTCTCCTAGCCTGAATTCCCCGATGGAGATTCGAGATGATCGTTGAGCGAACCGCCGTTGTTCCCCTCCCCATGGATGAGACGTGGGAGGTGTTCTTCGGAAACGAGATGCAGAACTGGCGCGAGCTCTCGGACATGGTCGTGGAGATCCGCGACTACCGTATGCGGGCCGATGGCACGCCTGAATACGTGATGGTGAACCAAGCCGGGCCGATGAAGACGAGCCACCGTTCGGACTATGTCCTCTATGACCCTCCCCGCCGCGCCGAGGACGACACTCTCGAGTCGATGCTAGGAGGGCGCTGGGTCACGATCCACGAGCCGGTGGAAGGAGGGACCCGGGTCACCCACCGCTGGGATGTCCAGCCTCACGGGATCATGAAGCTGCTCTTCCCGCTGATGCGTCCCGTCTTCGTCAAACAGTTTCAGACCGACCTGGACCAGATGGTGGCCCGGATCACAGAGATTTGAGTGCCGACCCGCCGATGCATCGGAACAGGCACCATGTTCCTCGGCCGCGCCTCGGGCGCCAGACTCACTCCTGAGCCCCTCGATCTCTGGCGCCAGTACAGCCCGGAGATCACGGAATCACTGTCCGGCTGAGATCAGCCGCTTTCTGGGAATGGAGAGGTCGCGGAGGGCGGGACCCGCCACCACGATCGGTGGCTGTTTCGAAAAATATCTCTGTGGACACCCTGTTTCCGGGCAAATCTGTCGGGGGCCGCTTGTACGTTCTCGGTATGGGGAAGGGAACGACCTCGCAGAGGGTGATGCCGATCATCATCCCCCGCCTGGAGGATCCGGTGTCGGCCTCGGTCGACGAGCGCGACGAGCATCTGATGCTCCTGGAAGCGGCACGCCACCGTCTCGACATCGAGTGGACCGAGACTCTCGCCGCCGCAGAGGATGCGGGCGACCACGATGTCATGGGTTACCCCTCGATGGTGGCCTACCTGAAGCACCGGCTCCGCATGGCGGGTGGTCGGGCCCATCGGTACGTGAAGAATGCCAGGGCAGCCCTCGCCTACGCCGCCACCTTCTCCGCCTGGAAACATCGCCAGATCTCCGGTGACGAGGCGGAGCTCATGTTCCGGGCCGCCGAGCGGATGCCCGACAAGTACCCCGAGGCCGAGAACGTCCTCCTGGAGCTGGTCGGCGACGGTGTCGACGAGACGAGGAGGGTGCTCGAGTACTGGCGCGACGATGTCGACCTCCCCGGTGTGAAGCTCGATGTCGAAGACCAGTTGACCCGGCGCCACTTCGACCTGTCCAGAAAGTCCAACGGTATGGTCGCCGGTGAGTTCTCCCTGCCTTCGCTGGAAGGCGAGGCGCTGCTCACTGCTGTCGACACCCTGATGCCGCCCCCCGCCGAGGACGAGGATAGATCCACCACCCAACGTCGGGCCGATGCTCTAGGCGACCTCGCCCGCAGCTTTCTCGAAGGCTCCGAGACCCCTATCGTCGGCGGTGAGCGACCTCACATGAACGTCCATGTCGATATCCCGGCGTTGCGAGGCGATGCCGGTGATCTCCACGAGACCGAGGACGGGTTCGTGTTGGATCCCTTCGCGGTGAGCCAGCTCGCATGCGATGCCTCGGTTTCGAGAATCGTGTTCGGACCGGGCTCCGAAGTCCTCGACGTCGGCCGCAAGACCCGGGTGATCCCCGCCGGTCTACGTCGTGCCGTCGTGGCTCGAGACCGCACCTGCGTGCGTCGTGGCTGCGGTCGCTCGGCCAAATGGTGTGACGTCCATCATCTCGTTTCATGGGCAGAAGGTGGAGAGACCGTCATCGACAACCTCTGTCTCCTCTGCCGCTATCACCACACCCAACTCCACCTCGGGTTGATAACCCTCGAAGACCTGGAGATCTCACCCCTCGCCGGAGCGGCACGACGACGAAGTACCTAGGGGCGGTCCCTTCCCTGAGGGCTACCCCTGACCGGCGAATTCTCACTCCTTCAGCCACACCGAGACGTGCTGTCTGCTCTCGGCCGTGAAGGGTGAACCCTGCCAATCGGCGTAGCGTTCGCTGAGCTGCATCCCCGCCATCTCGGCCATCAGGTCGAGCTCGGCCGGCCACACGTAGCGAAACGGCATCGAGACCTGTCTCACGTCCCCTTCGGTCCGATCGACGTGGTGGGAGATGAGTCCCTGGTTGACCACGTCGTACTCGTCGATGCCCCATCCAGCGTCATCGGCACGGAAGACCAAGTGAGACTCCCCTGGCGGGAGCCGACGCAGATCGGGGACGATCACCTCGATTACGAATGCACCGCCCGACTCGAGGTGATCGGCGGCGTTGCGGAAACAGCGCACCTGCTCGGCCTGGTAGGTCAGGTTCATGATCGTGTTGAAGACCAGGTAGACGAGGGAGAACGAGCCATCGACACGGGTCGTGGCGAAGTCGCCCGTGACCACCTCGATGGCCTCACCGCCATGCTTGTTGGCGAGCTGTCCGACCATCGGCATGGAGAGGTCGATTCCCGCCACCTCCACACCCCGACGGGCCAGGGGTAAGGCGATCCTCCCGGTCCCGATGCCAAATTCGAGCACGCGGCCGCCCCTGCTCCGCTCCACGAGGAAGTCGACCACGGGGTCGACCATATGACCGGCGAACATGTCCGCGGACGACTCGTCGTAGCGCTCGGCGATGTCGCGATCGAAGTATCCGTGTTCTGACACCTGGGAGATCTAAGAGGGATCAGTCCTCGGACGTAGCCGAATTACTTCCCGCCCCGAATGGGAGTCTCGCCTCATGACGCTGGGGAACCCCGGTTCGTGCGTTGTGGCCAGTCGACCAACCAAGAGGTGAACTGGCCATGCAACGACATAACTCAGGGGCGGCGGAATCGGATACAACGACCGCCGCGACCGGGCAGCCATCTAGAGGACGAAGGATCGCCTTTCGCGTGGTGGCGATCCCCCTGAGGCTGCTGGCGATGAACGTCTTCGGCCTCATGGAGATCGTGCTGATGTGGCTCCCTGCGGAGACGCTGGCTTCGATGTTCGATGAGAGCGCATCCGAGCTCTCCATCCATCGGGCTCACTTCATGGCGATCGGCGTCGTCTCATGGGCCGCCGTGCTCTCGGTGTTGGAGGTGAGCACCCACACCACGGCAGCAACGACCGTGAGCAGGACGACGAGCTCCATGACCCGCAACCCATCGAGCGACGATCGACCT
>CAZYCX010000060.1:0-14737 GCA_964645875.1 uncultured Acidimicrobiaceae bacterium | reverse complement strand
TGGAGGATGTCGGCGGCACCCGCCTCCAGGACCCGGGCGAACTCGGTCTTGGTGGACAGACGCTCCCCGGTGGCGACCGGGATGGTCGTGGAAGCCGACACCCGGGCCATCCCGGTGACGTCGTCAGGCGGCACCGGCTCCTCGAACCAGAGCGGGCCATGAGGCTCCAGGCGGGAGGCGAGACGGATGGCGCCCGATGAGGTGAACTGGCCGTGGGTCCCGAACAGCAGATCAGCCGAGGTGCCCACTGACTCTCTGATCTTCCTGACGAACTCGACCGAGAGCTCGAGACGCCGCTGGGACGGCTGATGGCCACCCATCACCGTGTACGGTCCCGCCGGGTCGAATTTCACCGCGGTGAACCCCCGGGCCACGTACTCCGCAGCGCGTTCCGCGGCGAGATCGGGGTCGAGATACACGTCGGAGGCGTCGCCCTCCTCCGGATAGAGATAGGTGTAGCTCCGCAATCGCTCGTGGACCTGTCCACCCAGCAGCCGGTAAACCGGCTCGCCCAGCGTCTTGCCGATGATGTCCCAACAGGCAATCTCCAGGGAGCTGATCATCGCCATCAGGGTCACATCGGGTCGGAGGTTGAAACCGCGTCCGTACGCACTGCGCCAGAACCGCTCGACGTCGAAGGGATCGTGACCGACCAGATGACGCTCGGCGACGTCGCGCAGCATCGCCTCGACGACTTCAGGATGGAACGTCCCGGCATAGGCCTCGCCGTAACCGACGACGCCGTCATCGGTGACCAGCTTGACGAAAGTGAAGTAGCGACCGCCGAGGGAAGGGGGCGGATTCGCCACCACGAAGGTCTCGACGTGGACGATCTTCACGGCATCAGCCTACGGAGCTCACAGCCTCCGGTACATGATGTGCACCGGAGTGAGCCCGTCCCGGGCGTGTCTGAAGGCATCGGGGACCGTGCCCACGATCTCGAACCCGAGCGACTCCCACAGGGCGATGGCCGTGACGTTGTTGGCAACGACTCCGTTGAACTGCATGGCGCGATATCCCATGTCCCGGGCACGCCCCACAACGTATTCGGCGAACGGCCGCCCGACGCCCTTTCCCTGGTGTTGAGGGGCCACCATCCACCCGGCATTGGCGATGTGGTCGGTGAGTCCGACGCCGTTTGCCGTCACATACGCCGTGCCGGCGAGATCGTCGTCGAGCCAGGCTACGAACGTGGCCTCCCGGTCTCCGTCCTTCATCCAGATGCGACGGGCATCCTCCTCGGAGATGTCGGGCGGGTAGGGATACGTGTCGCCGGTGGCGACGACGGCGGTGATGATCTCCCAGACCGCCGGCCAGTCCGCGGGGCCGGCCTCGGAGAGTCTCAGCCGCTGGTTGGCGACGGTCAAGAGACGACGAGCTCGCGTTCGGCTCGCCATGCCTCGGGACCGGAGAAATCGAAGTACTTCGTCTTGCTGATGACGATCCGGGGTCGGTCGAACAGAGCAGAAGCGAGTCGGCCGTTGTGGATGCGCACGTTGAAGTAGTGCTGGGGAGACAGCATGTCGACCGCTCTCTTGTGCATCTCCGAGGTCCGCCAGAACTGGACGTCGACCGGGTCGTCGTGGAGGACCAGGTTCGCCCAGCGCTCGTCGGGCAACTCCACGGATGCGTAGGCGAGGATTCCCGGATATCTGGGAAACTCGGCCACGATCTCCGTGTTCGCCTCCTCGAGCTCCCAGGCGTCGGCATCGGGCCGCTTGTCCCCGAAGAAACCGACGACACAGGGGCCGGGGTGTGTGCGGAGGCGCTCGACGTCACAGATCAGGACGCGGTGGGTGAGACCGCGCGCCCGCCAGGCCAGTTTCTGATACGGCTCGAGGATCCTCACTCCCTCTTCCACCTCGACCACGACCGACCGGACGTCCGCCAGGATCCCGTGGAGAATCCCCAGATCGCGCGCCGTCATCTCGACAGCGGTGAACGGACGTCCGGAAACGATGTCTCCGGGTCCCAAACTGACCGTTGCTGGCACCATCCCACCGTGGTTCGACTCTCGGCTCATCCTAGTTCACCGCATCCCCGGGTCGCTGCCACGCGGCATCGACGGTCTCGGGGACACGGAAAACCAACCCGGTGATGGGGTCGAGCCCACCGGCTACCGGCTGTTCAGGATGACCGAGGAGTGCTTCGACGGCCGCCACAGTCTCCAGTCGGGCGAGGTGGACCCCCAGACATGCGTGAGGGCCGCGGGCGAAGGTGACGCTGCGTCCCAGGTTGGACCGGCCGACGGCGAGGTCGTCGGGATCGGGGAAGACCGCGGGATCACGGTTGGCGGCGCTGAGTGAGACCCGCACCAGATCGCCCTCGGTCACCCGAAGGCCGCCCAACACCGTGTCCCGACTCGCATAGCGATCGACCGCCGAGGCAGAGGGCTCTAGGCGGAGGGTCTCCTCGACGAAGGGAGCCACCAGGGACCGGTCGCGCCGGATCGCCCGGTGCAGGTCGGGGTCGTTGAGGAGATATCGGTAGGCGATGGCAGTGCTGCTCTCCGAGGTGACGATGCCTCCGAACAGCAACACCGCCACGTTGGACACGATCTCGTCGACGGTCAGGGTTCCGCTGGCGTCGACCACGGAGAGCAGGTCGCTGGAGGACAGGCTCCCGGCGACTGCCTGCTTCAGCTCGTCGAAGGCCGACAGAGCCGACCCGGGGACCTCGCCTCCGGCGGTCACGGTGTGGACCGCGTCGACGATCTCGTCGTACCAGGCCAGCACATCGGATACAGGGACGTCGGTCATGTCGAGCAGGCCCGCCATGACTGTCACGGCCAGTGGTGCCGCCACCGTGGAGCGCAGATCACCCCCGCCATCGGCCGCCACCCGGGAGACGAGACGACGGGCTTCACCTTCGATCTCTTCCTTGAGCTGTTTGATCTTCGCGGGCCGGAATGGCCCGGCGAACGGATCGCGGTGACGTCTGTGCTCCAGGCCGTCGAGGGACAGCATGCTGGGCCCGATCACCCGCTGGGTGGAGAAACGGGGATCGTCGACAGTGAACGTCTCGGGGTCGAGCATCACTTCGACACACAGCTGATGACTGGTCACCAGCCAGCCGGCGAGGGAGTCGATCCAGGCCACCGGCTGCTCACGGCGGAGACGATGGAGATGAGGGTGCGGATCGACCGTGAGTTCGTCGAGGGTGAGAGCAGCCACGGTCAGCCCGAACCGGGAAAGTCCTCTCGGTGGGCCGGGATGGAATCGTCGAACGAGTGATAGTCGCTGGCATAGTCGGTGTAGATGGCTGCCACCGTCTCCAGGCCCGTGGGCGGCGTCAGGGTGCCCGCCGCGATCGAGACCAGGCCGGGACGGCGGGCGGTCCTCCAGAACAGCGTCGAGCCGCACCGTGAGCAGAATCCGTATTCCGTACCTTCGGCGGCTTCGTACCAGGTGAGGGTGTCCCCCGATATCTCGACGTTGCTCACCGAGGCGGCGGTGGCAGCCATGAAATGCCCGGTGTGACGACGACACCGGCTGCAATGGCAGTTGACGACGGGCCGCGCCGGGCCGTCGATCACGAAGCTGACCGTCTCACAGAGGCACTTCCCTGCCAGACCGGACGGTTCGACGCTCTCTGTGTCAGACATCAACCACCACGTCGCCGTGCCCGCCGCTCGCGCTCTCGCCCCTGGATGCGAACTGAACCGCCGAGGCGCCGGGCGACCTCGGAGCGATCGACTCCGGCCCGAGGCTGGTGACTGTCCACGATGGCGCGAATCTGGGCGATGTGCTCTGGAACGGACCCACAACAGGCCCCCACGATACGGGCACCGGCGTCGAGGGCCAGCTCGGCGTAGGACGTCATGTCGTCGGACGCGGTCGGATACCACAGGGTGCCGTCGATCATCTGCGGGATGCCACAGTTCGCCTTGGCGACGATCGCCACCTCGGGATCGGCAGCTCTCAGTTCGTCGACCGCGACCACTACGTCGGCCGGGCCGACACCGCAGTTGGCTCCGATCGCGGTGGGGACGGGTTGGGCGTCCCGCCACCAGCCGGCCAGCTCGGAGGGAGGAAGACCCATCATGGTCTTGCCGTGGGTATCGAAGCTCATCGTCGACACGATCGGGAGACCCGTGGTGGCAGCCGCCTCGACGGCGGCGGCAAGTTCCTCGGTCGAGGAGAGGGTCTCGATCCAGATCGCCTCCGCCCCCGCATCAGCGAGAGCCGTCACCTGCTCGGTGAACAATCTCACTCCGTCCTCGTGTGTCAGCGGGCCCAGAGGCTCGAACAGCTGACCGGTCGGCCCCACCGAACCGGCGACGACCACCGGGCGCGCCGCCTCATCGGCGGCGGCGCGAGCCACGTCGACCCCTGCCCGGTTGAGCTCTAGCACCCGCTCGCCGAGACCGTCGAGATCGAGGCGTGCCCTGGTCCCGCCGAACGTGTTGGTGAGGATGATGTCTGCGCCGGCTTCGATGAACCCGGAGTGGACCTTGGCCACCAGTTCCGGATGCTCGACGTTCCACAACTCGGGGGTGGACCCGGCCTGGAGGCCGAGCTCGAACAACGAAGTGCCCATGCCACCGTCGGCAACGAGTCGGCCCCTGCTCTCGAGGAGCTCGACGAGTTTGTTTCCCATGGCGATCGACCTTCCCGATCGACCGGTGACGCAAGAACCGCCGCTGGGCTGAGTGCCGCTTTAGCAAGTACTTGTAGAGCGCCCGCAAGCTGGTCGATCAAATTGGCGCTGTTCAGTTGACGGTCAGACTATCAGTCACACGGAGCGCTTGTGCGAACTGAGGGCGCCAGACTTCGCTGAGCGGGGCCTGCAACCCTGGGTTGAACTAAATGCCCTTGGGTTTCAGGTAACGCTCCGCCAGTGCGGCGAGGAAGTCGACGAGGAGGGCGAGTGCGGCGACCATCGCGGCTGCGATGAACGCGGCGTTGTCACGTCGCAACTGGAGGCCGGAGATTATGGCTTCCCCGATCCCACCAGCGCCGATCAAACCGACCAGGGCTGCAGTACCCACGTTGATGACAAGGGCCGTCCGGATCCCAGCCAGGATGATCGGCACCGCCAAGGGCAGTTCGATCCTCAACAGGGCTTGTCGTTTCGAATAACCCATTCCACGTCCCGCCTCGATGACTGACTGATCCACCTGTTGCAGCCCGACCATGGTGTTGCGCAGCACGGGGAGAAGTGCCACCACCAGAAGGGCAATAATTGCCGTCCGGACACCGGTCCCGAAGAACCCGGCAAAGAGCACCAGGAGTCCGAAAGCTGGTGCGGCCTGACCGGCGTTGGCGAAGGTGAGCACCCCCGGGGCAAGCCTCTTGTACCCCTCTCTGGTGATCAATATCCCCAAGGGGATGGCGATGGAGACCACGAGCACAGTCGACCAGAACGTCACGTTGATGTGCTCGATTATCTGCCGCTGCATGCTGGGCCAGTTGATGATCCTCTGGGCGACACTGTCCAGGTCGCCGTAGATCCAGACGGCGGCCACCAAACCCGTCAGTAACAGGAAGAAGACAGGAGTGACGATGAGCTCGATGCGCTCCCGGATGCCCTCGGCGACGGTTCGTCGCTCTGCGGGAGCAGAAACGGCGGCTGCAGCTTTTACCGTCACGACGACGCCGCAGCCTGCTTGTCGCGTTCCTGACGCTGGAGATCGGCGATGATCGTCATCAGGGTCTCCAGCCTGATGACGCCGCGATAGCTTCCGTCGGGCTCTACACAGCATCCGACTCCGGCGGTCGACTGAAGCATCTTCTCCAGGGCGTCCTGCAGGGTGTCCTCCGGCTCCACCCTGACCCGCACCGGTTGCCCTGCGCTTGGCAGAGCGTCAGCGGTGTCGAGCGACCTACGATCGAGCCAGCGGGTGGGTACCCGGTTCTCGTCGAGATAGAGCACCCAATCGTCGCCTGAGCCCTCCAGCGCCCGGAGCACCTCCTCACGGGAAGTGGGAGCTATGACCGTGGTTATGTCGGCGACCTCGATATCACGGACCCGCATCAGGTTGAGACCCTTCAGGGTGGCGCCGGCACCGAGGAAGTCCTCGACGAACTTGGAGGCAGGCCCGGCCAGGATGGCCTCAGGGGTGTCATGCTGGGCGATCACTGACTGCTCCTGGAGGATGGCGATGCGATCGCCCATCTTGATCGCCTCGTCGATGTCGTGGGTCACGAACACGATTGTCTTCTGCAATTCGTCCTGGAGTCTGAGGAACTCATTCTGAAGACGGTCCCGTGCGATGGGGTCGACGGCACCGAAGGGCTCGTCCATCAACAGCACATCCGGATCTGCGGCCAATGCGCGCGCCACCCCGACCCGCTGTGCCTGCCCACCGGAAAGTTCCTTGGGATAGCGACTGCGGAATATCGAGGGATCCATGCCCGTCATATCGAGCAACTCGTCGACCCTCGCCTGGATTCGGTCCTCATCCCACCCGACCAATTTCGGCACGGTGGCGATGTTGTCGGCGATGGTGCGGTGGGGGAACAGACCGATCTGCTGGATCACGTAGCCCATCCGACGTCGGAGCTCGTCCGGGTTCACATCGGTCACATCATCGCCTTCGAAGATGATGCGTCCCTTGGTAGGCTCGATCATCCGGTTGATCAGCCTCAGGGTGGTGCTCTTCCCACAGCCCGACGGGCCCACCAGCACCAGGATCTCGCCTTCCAGAACCTCGAGGTCCAACGCGGCCACCGCAGGGATGTCTGTTCCCGGGTAGATCTTCTCGACCTTCTCCAGCTTGATCAGAGTTTCGTTCTCGTTCATGACGTGCTGTCTCCGTTCAACGTATTCCAGGTGATGTCGTGGCGCGGCGGATGATGAGGAAGATGGAGTCGAAGATCAGGGCGATGATGATGATGAACAGTGTCCCGGTCCAGACCGACTCCATAGAGTTGGGGAGACCGAGACGGCCCAGTCCTGAGTTGATGAACCTTCCCAGGCCACCCCCACCGACCAGGGTGGCGATGGCGGCAATACCGCTGATCAGCAGCATGGAGACGCGCAGTCCGGTGATGATCACCGGCCATGCCAGGGGCAGCTCGATCTTCCACAACCGCTGCCGGGAGCTGAGACCCATCCCACGTGCCGACTCGAGAACGCCGGGGTCGACACTGTTCAGACCGGCCACCGTGTTGCGCATGATGGGGAGCAGTGAGTAGATGGTGAGCCCGATGAAAGGCGGGATGAACCCGATGCCCACGATTGGTATCAGCATCACGAACAGCCCCAGCGAGGGCAGGGTCAAGAGGACGCTGGCGGTACCCAACGACACCTCACGCCAGAAGGGGCGGTTGCGCACCAATATCCCGATGCTCACCGCGATCACGGTCCCCACCAAAAAGGACCAAATCACCAGACCCAGATGCTCCACGGTGGCCTGGGCGATTGCATCGGTCCGGCCACTCATGAAGTCGATGAGACTGCGGATTCCCTCCATGTTCTCCCTGAATGTTGGAGCTGGGGAGCCCGGGGCTCCCCAGCTCATCGGACGTTAGGTGTCAGCCTTCGATCAAGCCTTCCTCGATGAGGTAGTCACGAGCGACTGCCGCCGGCTCCTGTCCCTGACCGGAGATCCGGGCGTTCAGCTCGGTCATCCGCTCCTGGGTGAGAGGCTGCAGGAGCAGGTCGGCGATGGCGTCGAAGTCCTCGGGTGCCTCCTGGTACTTGTCGTCCCGGAGGTTGATCGAGACGTTGTACAGGATGTGGATCCCGGGATCCTCCACCAGGGTCAGATCCAACTCGGGGATACGCCCGTCGGTGGTGAAGACCTCACCAAAGTCACAGTTGTTGTCTCGGGTCTCCGTGTAGATGAGCCCGGTGTCGAGAATCGTCACCTGTGAGTCCGGCACTTCGTAGCCGGTGCCTTCCTCGAACAAGACCAAACCATCGTCCCGGTTGGGGTACTCCGACTCCATGCACACCGTTGCATCGGGATTGGCCTCCAGATAGTCGGCCATGCCCTGCAGGTCGAAAGCGCCACCGTTCTCGTCGGTGAGCTCCGGCGACGAGACGAAGCCGTAGGTGTTGTTGAACGGCGCCCGGCTCAGCCAGCGGATGTCGTTCTCGGCGAAGTCGTTCTCCCGGACATATGCGGTGAGCTCTTCGGGATCACTGGGAACCTCACCAGGCACTCCGAGGTGCACGGCGTAGCCGGTCCCGTTGTACTCGATGTAGGTGTCGATGTCGCCCCTGAGGAGCGCCTCACGAGCCGGGGCGGTGCCACCGAGGTCGATATTGTCCTCGACGGTGGCGCCCATGTACTCGAAAGCCTCTTTGAGCATGTGCCCCAGGAAGAGCTGCTCGTCGAAGTCCTTGGAGCCGACCGAGATGGTCATGCCCGAGAGGTCGTACGCGTCGAGTGCAGCCTCGCCGGGTTCGACACTCGGGTCGTCCGCTCCATTGTCGCCACATGCGGCAATGATCATGGCCAAGACGGCAAACATGGCAACCAGACGCGACTTGCGTCGCTTCGGTGCTTCTTGCATTTTGAATTTCCTTGGGTTGCTTCAGATTGTCGGTTCCCGCCGACGGTGACTCTGTCACCGCGGCCTTTCCGAACGGCCAAACCCGTGGAAGAAGGTGGAGGCATGCACGCCGCCAGCCCTCTCGAGCCCCTTGTCATGAGGACTCTCAGACGAGGTTACCTGCCTGCGTACAGACCAAAATGGCCAACGTAGGAAACCAGGAGCCTCTCGGCCCCTGCAAAGAACCCTAGCCACGTCCGTCCGGGAAATGCCATCCGAAGTGGGGTTCTCGTCAGACCGAGACGCCCATCTGCATCTCACGGAGCTCATCTACGGGTATGTGGCAGCGCTTGAACCAGCCCGGTTCAGCCTCCTCGAGCTCCGGCTCGACGGTTTCGCATATCTCACCGATTTTCCGCGGGCAACGCGTCTGGAATACACACCCTGACGGCGGATTGGAAGGCTCTGGTATTTCGCCTTCCAACCTGATTCTCTTCTCGTCGGCGAGGTCGGGAGACGCCGACAACAGCGCCTCCGTGTAGGGGTGACTGGGGCCCGAGAAGACCCGCGCCGAGGTACCGACCTCCATGAGTCTTCCCAGATACATGACCGCGACACGGTCGGCGATATAGCGCACCACGTTGAGGTCGTGGGAGATGAACAGATAGGCGACGTTCTCCTCGACCTGGAGCTCGGAGAGGAGATTGATGATCGCCGCCTGCACCGAGACGTCGAGGGCGGAAGTCGGCTCGTCACACACCACCAGGGCCGGAGAGCCGGCGAAGGCCCGCGCGATCGCCACCCGCTGCTTGAGCCCGCCGGAGAGATGACGTGGCTTGGCGTTGTAGTGCTGCATCCCCATGCGGACCTCGCGCAGCAGGCTCTTGATGCGATCCTCGCGCTCGTTGCGCTTTCCGCCACGGAGCAGCTGAACGGCACGGCCGATGATGCGGTGGACGCTATGGCGCCGGTTGAGGGCGCTGTCCGGGTTCTGGAAGACCATCTGGACGGCCCCGATCTCCTCCTGGCCCCGGCGCTCCAACTCCGCTGCCAGCTCCTCACCGCTCAAGGTGATGACGGTGCCTTCGTCGGGAGCGTGGATCCCGAGGAGCACCTTGGCCAGAGTCGACTTGCCCGACCCCGACTCCCCCACCAAGCCCACGGTCTCCCCGATCTTGATCTCGAGATCGATGTCCGACAGCGCATACACCGGATGACCGTCCTGCATGAAGGTCTTCGATGCCCCCTTGATCGCGACCAGCGTCCTGTCGCTCATCGTGCGCTCCACAGGGTCCGGGGCCACGGTGCGGGGCAGGTTGGGTGCCTCGTCGGGAAAGTGGCAGCGGCTCACCCGGCCCCCTCCCAGGTCGTTCAGGTCGGGCTCGACCTCGAGACAGATGTCTTCGGACATGGCGCATCTCTCGGCGTAGACACAGCCCTGGATCTCCGCGCCCAGCGGCGGCAGGGTTCCCGGGATGGTGTCGAGACTCATCTCGTTGCGACTGCCCGCGTCCGGGTTGGGGAGACAACGCAGCAACCCGACGGTGTAGGGGTGGCGGGGCTCGGTGAAGATCTCCTCGGTAGGCCCCTCGGCCATCATCCGGCCGGCATAGAGGACACAGGTGCGATCGCACATCTTCCTTATCACCGACAGGTTGTGACTGATGAAGAGCACCGAGGTGCCGATCTCGTCGCGGAGATCGGCGACCAGGTCGAGCACCTCGGCCTCGACCGTGGCGTCGAGCCCCGTGGTGGGCTCGTCGAGCACCAGGAGCGAGGGCTCGGAGGCGATGGCCATGGCGATAACCACCCGCTGCAACATGCCCCCGGACAGCTGGTGCGGATACCGCTCCGCCACCCGCACCGGGTCGGCGATCTGAACCTTCCTCAGGATCTCGATCACCCGCTGGCGATGCTGTGACGAGGGCACACCCAGCAGCTCGAAGACGTCGGCCACCTGGGTCCCGACCCGAAGCGAGGGATTGAGGGCGGTTCCGGGATCCTGATAGACCATCGAGATGTCGTTGATCCGGGCTCGACGCAGCTCTCGTGGGCTCAGGTCGGTGAAGTCGCGGCCACCGAGCCGGATCGAGCCGGCACCGATCCGGCCGTTCCGGGGCAGATAGTGCATGATGGCCATGGCGATCGTGCTCTTGCCACAGCCGGACTCGCCGACGAGGCCGTAGGACTCCCCCGGGCCGATGGCGAAGTTGATGTCACGGACCGCGTTCTTCCACTCCGTCCCGATGCGGTACTGGATGGCGAGGTCCTCGACCTCGAGTACGGGCTCTTTGCTCACATTCGGTCTCTCATCACTCGAACGCCTGACTGATGGCGTCGGCCAACAGGTTCACCCCCACCACCAGCGAGGCTATCGCCAGGGAGGGAAACAACACTGGCCACCAGACGTTGCCGGTGAGTTGGCCCCTGTGTTGGTTGATCATCAACCCCCAGTCCGGGATCGAAGGCTCGATGCCGAATCCGAGGAAGGAAAGGGCGAGGACGGTGAAGATGGCGTACCCCAAACGCACGGTGAACTCGACGATGACCACGCCGAACACGTTGGGGAGGATCTCGACAAAGAGGACGTAGAACGGGTTCTCCCTGCGCAACTGGGCCGCGGTGACATAGTCGAGTTGCCGCTCGCCGAGCACCGCGGCGCGCACCGTCTTGGCGATGAGCGGAGTGAAGACCAGCCCGATGACGATGATCACCCCGAGCGTGCTGGGGCCCAGGGCGGCCAGGGCGAGCATCCCGGTGATCACCAGCGGGATGGAGAGGAAAGCATCGAGCACCCGGCTGATGATGTCGTCCACGATGCCACCGAAGTAACCGATGACCAGGCCCAGGGTGGTTCCGGCAATGGTCCCCAACAGGGTCGCCGACAGAGACACGGTGAGGACTCTCCGAGCGCCGGCGAGGACCCGGGAGAGCACATCACGACCGAGGCTGTCGGTGCCGAACCAATGCTCGGCGGACGGGGGCTGGAGACGGTTGAGCAGATCCTGCGGGGTGCCCTGGGGGTCATAGGGGGTGACGAAGTCGCCGAAGACGGCGAACACCACCCACATGAGGAGGATGAACCCACCCACCCAGAAGGTGGCCGACCGGCCAATGACCCGCCATCGATAAGACAGAGAGGCGGCCGGGGCAGCCATCAGGAGATCCTGATCCGCGGGTTGAGGATCGAATAGGCGATGTCGGCGAGCAGCATCGAGACTTGAAAGGCGACCCCTACCACCAGCACCCCACCGGCGAGAAGCGGGAAGTCGGCATTGCGGGCGGCGTCGAAGAGGAGCTTTCCCACTCCCTGGTAGCTGAAGAGAACCTCGACCACTACCAGGCCTCCGATCAGGTATCCGATCTGGGAGGCGATGACCGCGATGGTGGGGAGGAGGGCGTTGCGCAAGACGTCGCGTCGGATCACCCTGGAGCGGGGCAAGCCCTTGAGGATGGCGGTCCTGGTGTAGTCGGCGTCGAGGGCTTCGATGACCCCGGCCCTGGTGATCCTGGCGATGTACCCGAAGAGGACCAGGACCAGCGGTATCGCCGGGAGGATGAGATATCGCATCTGGGTGAGGAACCCCGACCCGGCGGGGGCGGCGGCAGTGCCCGGTAGCCATCCCAGACCGACGGCGAAAACGACGATGAGCACGATCCCCGACACGAACTCGGGGATGACGGTGGCGGAGAGCCCTCCCACGGTGATGATCCGATCCGTGAGAGTGCCACGACGTAGCGCGGCGATAGTGCCGCCGAGGAGAGCAAGCGGGACCACGATCACGAAGGCGAGCGCTGCGAGTTTCAGCGAGTTAGCCAAGGCGCGACCCATGAGCTCATTCACCGGACGGGAAAAGGAGATGGAAAAACCGAGGTCACCGGTGAGAACGCTGGTGATCCAGTCCCAGTACTGGATGTGGACGGGTCGATCGGTGCCCAATCGGGCGTTGAGGGCGTCTACCGCCTCCTGGGTGGCGAAAGGACCCAGGATCCTCCTCCCCACGTCGCCGGGGAGGAGTTGGGTGCCGACGAAGACGAGGATGCTCAAGACGACCAGGGTGATCAATGCCAACCCGATCCTGCGCAGTACGAATCTCGACATCAGGTGCCCTGGGCCCGGTTGATCGCCAACACGAGGGCTCCCCCGACTTGCGAGGAGCCCTCGTGCTGTCTCATTGTCTTCAGTCGCTGAGGCTTGCGTCGACCACCGAGTAGTGACCCATGCCGGTCACGGCGAGCCCGCTGATGCCGGGCCTCGTGACCGAGATGTGATCCACGTAGTAGGGGACGATGAACGGGACTTCGTCATTGAGCAGAGCTTGCATCTGACCGGCGATCTCGGTCTGAGTCTCCAGATCAGGGGCACTGGTGAACTGGTCGAACAGTGCGTCGTACTCCGCATTCGACCAATGAGACGCATTCCACGAATCGTCACCGAGACGCTCCGGACTGAGCAACGGCGCGCCCAGATACACGTTGGGAACACCGCGATGTCCATAGTTCACGATCCCCATGGAGGCATCGGCGGCCAGCCAGTAGTCGCCGTAGTAGGTCCCGGAGTCGTACACCCCGACATTGAGATCGATGCCGAGTGGAGCAACCGACTGTTGGATCAGTACGGCGAGATCCTCCACCTCGAAGAACACCAGGGTGTCGAGAGGCGCCTCGAACCCGTCCGGATAACCGGCGTCCACCAACAGTTGCTGTGCCTGCTCGAGATCCTGAGTCCTCTGCGCTACCGCGTCGGGGTCGTGCATCGGGAAGTTCTGCCAGATGGGATGGTCGTTCCCGGCGACACCAAATCCGCCCAACAGACCGTCGACGAGCAGGTCCCGGTCCAGGGCCAGGGCAATGGCCTGACGGACCCGCTTGTCGTCGAACGGAGGCTTGGACGTATCGAAGTACACCTGTCGATGCTGCGCGGTGGAGATACTGCTCACTTCGACATCTGGATTGTCGAGGAGAGGAGTGGCCCCGGAGAAGGAGATGTGAGGGATGACGTCGAAACGCCCCTCCAGGATTCCGGTCACCGCCGCCGACTCGTCAGCGAAGAAAGTCACCTCCATTCGATCTGGCTGAGCACTGTTGTCACCCCAATAGTTCTCGTTCTTGACGTAGACGGCCGACACTCCGGGGTCGTAGCTCTCCAGGATCCATGGCCCCGAGCCCACGAAACTCTGCTCGTAAGCCCCCTCCGTGTACTCATCCCAGAAGGAGGCCGGCAGGATGGCGGCGTTGTAGTTGTCCGAGCTCATGAAGAACGGGAATGCCCCGCTTGGTTGGGTCAGCGTGAACTCGACCGTTAGGTCGTCCACCGCCACCACCTGAGCAGGGTCGACCCCGTAGGTCTGGAAGGCAGGGCCGGCGTTGCCCCCGGCGATCCCCTGAACCGAGGCCACCACGTCATCAGCGGTGACCGGTGAGCCGTCATGGAAGGTCGCCTCCGGATTGAGGTAGAACGTCCACACGTCTCCAGCGTCGTTCGACTCCCAGCTCTCGGCGAGCACCGGTACCGGGTTCAGTTCGTCGTCGGAGAAGATCAGATACTCAGCCGCCTGGCCGAAGACGGCGAGGCCGCCTTCGTCGTTGATGAGGACGGGATCGATGCCGACCGCCGGGGTGGGGACGGCTACACGGACCGTGGTGGCATCGGGTGGTGTTTCCGACGCAGTGGTCGTGGGGCTGTCTGCCGCGGTGGTGGTGACTTCGTCACCGTCTGGCGCAGTCGTGGTAGTGGTCGCGGTGTCGTCGGCACACGCCGCCAACCCCATGGCGAGAACGACGAACATGACCCCGAAGAACCGGCTCCTCCTCATGACGGATCTCGACTTGCGAGTCGAATCCACAGTGGCTGTGATCTTTGCCTTGTCCATGCTGTTCCTTGACTATCGACAGTGGGTCTCGGGCGACCCGTCGCCCGGACATTGAGGAACCTTAACCGGGTACTCCACCCGGTGTGCCTCGGAAATCCTACGATCATCCAATCACGCATCCGTACCCCCGTTACTCCAATAGCGCCACGACCTGGACGGCCGAGTGGGCATGGCTTGGTGGCCCATCGCTCATCTCGAACGTGACCATCGAGGTGCGCGACGGTGTCTTCGCATCGATTTCGTCGTCCGAACCTCCTTCGGACGCGCCCAGGCTGCACGGCGTGGTCCTCCCCGGTCTGGTCAACGCACACTCGCACGCCTTCCACCGTCTCCTCCGGGGGCGGACCCATCGCCAGGGTGGGGACTTCTGGCTGTGGCGGGAGCGGATGTACGAGATCGCCGCCACGCTCACTCCCGACA
>CAZYCX010000059.1:0-15745 GCA_964645875.1 uncultured Acidimicrobiaceae bacterium | reverse complement strand
GCTACCGCGCCCGTTCGGCGTGCTTTGCTGCTGTCCTGGGATTGAACGAGACTCAACGCATGGCTGACAAGACATCGATCGGGATCGTCGGCACCGGATGGGTGGGGTCGAGCGTCGCCATCTCCACCCTGCATCTCGCCGCGGCCCAGGAGATACTGCTGCACGACCAGAACCAGGCCCTGGCCGAGGGGGAGGCCATGGATCTCTCCCACGGCTCCTCGTTCTATCCCAGCGCCCGGGTGCGTAGCGCGCCACTGGAGGCGATGCTTGACACAACAGCGGTGGTCATAGCCGCAGGCCGAGGAGGCTCGGCGGACGAGAGCCGACTTGCCCTTCTCCGCGACAACGCCGAGATCATCAGCGGGCTGGCGCATGACTTTCGCGACTACGGGGGCACGGTGGTGCTGGTCACCAACCCGGTGGACGTTCTCACCTACGTGTTCCGGCGGGAGTCGGGGTTGCCTGCGGCACGAGTCATCGGCACCGGAACCATGCTGGACACGACCCGACTCCGCCAGGTCCTGGGTCGCGAGCTGGACGTGGATCCTCGCTCGGTTCACGCCCAGGTGATCGGTGAGCACGGTGACTCGGAGGTGTGCGTGTGGTCGGGCGCGTCGGTTGGGGGCACGCGACTTCGGGACTGGCCGGAATGGGATCCCGACCGGGAATCCGCGGCGGAGGCCGAGGTCAGGGAGGCCGCCTACCGGATCATCGAGAGAAAGGGTGCGACCAACCACGCCATCGGCCTGGTGACCGCCAGCCTCCTCCGCGGGATGCTGCGCGACGAGCGCCGTGTCCTGACCATCTCCCGTGTCCAAGACGGAGCATTCGATCTCGATGACGTCGCCCTCTCGCTTCCGGCGATCGTCGGGACGGAGGGGGCTGTCTCAGTGCTCGAGCCGGATCTCGACCGGGAGGAGCGCTCCCGGCTGGACCACTCCGCACGCCTGCTCCGTGAGGCGATCGACTCGGTGAGGTGACATGTCTCACACCACTCTCTCACACACGGCCGACACCGGGATCGAGGCCACGGCCCCGACTCTCCTCGCCCTGATCGAGGAACTGGCCAACGGCATGTTCGAGTTGATGGCACCCGTCGACCCCTGCCCCGCGGGCACCGAGGTGGACGCCACCGTCACGGCATCCACCGTCGACGACCTGGTGGTCGACTCGCTGTCGGAACTGCTCTACCTCGCCGAGACCGAGGACCTCCACCTATGCCGTTTCGAAGTGACCGAGGCCGGGAACACCACGGTGCGGATTCGGGCGTCAGGGGCACCGATAGCCGGCGTCGACGCCTCCGGACCGCCGATCAAGGCCGTCACCTACCACCAGCTCGAGGTCTCAGAGAGCGACGAGGGGTGGTACGCCCGGGTGTACTTCGACGTTTGAGCCGACGATGCCGCGAGCAAGAGGAGTGAGCATGGAACCGCAACGCATCTCAGATGTCGTCTGGGAGATCGAACGCACCGGTGGGATGAGAGTCCCCGGGCGGGTCTTTGCCGACGACCAGCTCATGGAAGCGGTCCTGGCCGACCGCTCCATCGACCAGGTGGCGAATGTGGCCCATCTTCCCGGAATCGTCGAGGCCTCCTTCGCCATGCCCGACATCCACTGGGGCTACGGATTCCCGATCGGAGGCGTCGCGGCTACCGATGTCTCCGATGGTGGAGTGGTATCTCCCGGGGGCGTGGGCTTCGACATCTGCTGCGGTGTCCGTCTCATCGCCTCCCGTTTCGACCGCGACGCCTTCGCATCGCGAGCCGAAGCGGTCTTGGACGAGCTCGATCGCAGGATCCCTCGGGGAGCAGGGAAGGGAGGGATCGCCCCGGGCCGTCTAGTCGGGGCGATCATGGAGCAGGGGGCGGTGGCGGCGGTAGCGAGTGGCTACGGCGTCGACGCGGATCTGGCGCGATGCGAGGAGCGAGGGCGCTCCGACGGAGCAGACCCGGCCGCGGTCAGTGACAAGGCCATCAACCGGGGAAAGGACCAGATCGGGTCCCTTGGCTCGGGAAACCACTTCCTGGAGGTGCAGGTGGTCGAACGCATCGACGACCCGGTTGCCGCAAGAGCCTTCGGGCTCGCCGTGGACATGGTCGTGGTAATGATCCATTGTGGCTCGCGCGGTCTCGGTCATCAGGTGTGCACGGATCAGCTGCGTGACATGGGCGACGCCATGTCAGCCCACGGCATCAGTGTGCCCGACCGCCAACTCGCCTCCGTGCCGGTGGACTCCGCCGAAGGTCGACGCTATCTAGCGGCCATGGCAGCTGCGGCCAATTTCGCCTGGGCCAACCGGCATATTCTCGCCCATGAGACCCGGGTCGCCTTCGCCGAGGGGTTCGGGACGACGCCGGAGGACACGGGCATGGACCTGGTCTTCGACATCGCCCACAACCTGGCGAAGCTGGAGCGTCACCAGGTCGACGGGTCGGGTCGCGATCTCTGTGTCCACCGGAAGGGCGCCACTCGTGCCTTCGGGCCCGAACACCCCGACCTGCCCGAAGACCTCAGGGACGTCGGGCAGCCGGTCCTGATACCGGGGAGCATGGGCACCGCCTCGTGGGTGCTCAGGGGCACGGTGACCAACCCCGCCTTCGGTTCTGCCGCACACGGAGCCGGTCGGGTGATGAGCCGCAAGCAGGCCAAATCGGAGAGCACCGGAAAGCAGGTGCGGCAAGCCCTCCGCGACCAGGGGATCTCGGTTCGTCCCGGGTCGGTCGGCCTCCTCTCAGAAGAAGCTCCTTACGCCTACAAGGACGTCGACGCCGTCGTCGACGTGTGCGATCGGGCCGGGTTGGCCACCCGGGTCGCCCGGCTCCGACCGCTCGCGGTCGTCAAAGGCTGAGATCGTCCTTGACGGGACACAGAAAACCCCTACCATCGCCCTCCATGACTGGTCACCCGACCCGCAACGTCTGCATCTGTGCTTGCGCATGTGCAGCCGCGCGCGGGCGGTGACAGACTGAACCACAGCTAGACCAGACCCCCAGCCCGCACCGGCGTATCGCCCGAGGCGGGCTTTTTCTATGCCCGAGGAAACCCTAATGACAATCATCGACCAGGGACGACGACTCGACACGAACCGACTCGAGCGGCGGTTCGCGGACATTCGCGACCTCCTGCCCGACGTCGACAACCCCACCCCTTTGGTGAGGCTCAACCGCGTTCTGAACGATCGCGGCGTCGAGATCTACTTGAAGCTCGAGTGGATGAGCCCATTCGGCTCCATCAAGGACCGCACCGCGGCCTACCTCCTCGAGGGGCTTCGACGCCGGGGCCGGCTCGAGGACAAGGAGTTGGTGGAAGCCTCGTCCGGCAACACCGCCATTGCGTTGGCCGCCCTGGCCTCTCTCGCCGGGACCCGCCTCACGGCGACCATCCCCGACGGTGTGCCCGAGGAGAAGAAGATCATCCTCCGGATGCTCGGTGCGGAGGTGTGGGAGACCCCCGACGATCTGTGCCCGGTCGACAACCCGAGGGACGGGGCCATCGCCCTCGCCCGGGCCCTCGCCGCCTCCGAGAACGGCGAGCGATACCAGGCCACCCTCCAATACGAGAACATCGACAACGTGACGGCGCACTACGAGACGACCGGTCCCGAGGTGTGGAGACAGACCGAGGGCCAGGTGCGGTGGTTCGTGGCGGCCTACGGGACCACGGGGACCGTCGTCGGGGCGGGCCGCTACCTCAAAGAGCAGGATGGAGCAGTCCAAGTCGTCGGTGTCGAGCCGGAGCCGGGCCACCGGCTCCCTGGCATGAAGAGCTTCCGTGAGGCCAGCGAGCCAGGGATCCTCGACCGCGACGTGATCGACCACTCCGTTGTCGTCTCCGATCGAGACGCGTACATGGTCACCAAGAGTCTCTGGCGTCGGGAGGCGATGATGGTGGGGCCGTCCACGGGGGCCGTCGTGGCCGCGATACGCCAGCTGCCCGTGGAGCCAGGGGATGTCGTCGTCGCCATCTCGGCCGACTCGGGCGCGAAATACACGAGCTACTTCGAGGAGATCCTCGGAGAGGAAGGGAAACCGCAGATATGAGCACCACCCGAGAACCAACCATCGAGGTCGACGGTCAGATCGAGGAGCTGGACTGCCGGGGGCTTCTCTGCCCTCTGCCCGTCTACAAGGCGGGCCTGGCGCTGGGAAGGCTCGAGCCCGGAGAACGGGTGAGGCTGATCACTACCGACCCCGGGGCGCTCGAGGACATCCCCGCCATGGCCCGTCAGCGGGGGGACACCCTCATCTCGATCCAGCAGAGCGAGGGACAGCAGACCTTCCTGATCCAGAAAGGGGGTCAGCCATGACCCAGATGAGCCCAGCCCACGATCCGACCCCCGTCGCCGAGGCACCACCTCGAAAGAAGAGGATCGCGATCGTGGCCTCGAAGGGCACACTCGACCAGGCCTATCCCCCGATGATCCTGGCGTCGACGGCCGTCAGCCTGGGGTGGGAGGCGGGCATCTACTTCACCTTCTACGGGTTGGACATCCTCCATGCCGAGCGTTTCGAGAAGCTGAAGGTGGCCTCGCTGGCCAACCCGGCCGGGCCGATACAGCTACCGAATGCGCTCGGGGCCATCCCCGGAGCCACCGCAGCCGCCACGAAGGTGATGAAGAAGTGGATGACGGATGCGCGCATGCCGACGATCCCGGAGTTCATCGACATGACC
The DNA here is from genome assembly GCA_964645875.1 of uncultured Acidimicrobiaceae bacterium. Taxonomy (GTDB): domain Bacteria; phylum Actinomycetota; class Acidimicrobiia; order Spongiisociales; family ZC4RG35; genus JANQRA01. The sequence continues at coordinate 11,074 of CAZYCX010000059.1, read as the reverse complement.
CAGGAACTCGGCGTCAGGTTCTTCGCCTGTGCCACCACCATGGGCGTCATGGGAGTGAAGGAGAGCGACCTGATCCCTGGCGCCGACATAGCCGGCGCGGCAGCATTCCTCGACTACGCCGCCGATGCCGATGTGAGCCTCTTCGTCTGAAGCCGGCCGGGCGCGCCGACGATCAGCTCACCCGGTCGGAGAGGGTCTGCATCAGACCGTCGAACGCCTCCAGCGTCAGCGACTGCGGGCCATCACTGAGGGCGGCCTCCGGATCGGGGTGGATCTCCACCATGATCCCATGCGCCCCGATCGCGGCTCCCGCCATGGCCAGGGGGATCACCAGATCGCGATCCCCGGCGGCGTGCGACGGATCCACTATCACCGGCAGGTGGGTACGGCGGCGGAGGACCGGCACCGCGGTGACGTCCAGGGTGTTCCGCGAGGAGGTCTCGAAGGTGCGGATCCCCCGCTCGCACAGGATCACTCGCTGGTTTCCTCCGGCCAGGATGTACTCGGCAGCCTGGAGGAACTCGTCGATCGAAGCGCTCATCCCCCGCTTGAGCAGCACCGGCCGCTGTGATCGGCCCACCTCGTTCAGCAAGGCGAAGTTCTGCATGTTGCGGGTCCCGATCTGGAGGACGTCTGCCTTCTCCGCCATCCGCTCGACGTGCTCGGGAGCCGTCACCTCGGTGACGATGGGAAGGCCGTAGACCCGGCCCGCCTCGGCCAGCATGTCCAGCCCTTCCCATCCCAGGCCCTGGAAGCTGTATGGCGAGGTGCGGGGCTTGAAACAACCCCCCCGCAGCAGCTTCCCACCGGACTCCTTGACCGCCTTGGCGGTCTTCATCACCTGGTCGATGGACTCGACGGCACAGGGACCGGCGATCATCACCAGATCGGGGCCCCCGATCACCACGCCGTTGATGTCGACGACGGTCTCGGTGTCGGCGTCCTTGCGTCCGGCGAGACGGTAGGGGCCCTCGGAGACAGGCTTGTCTTCTGGCTTGGGCCCAGGGGTCGACACCGTGATGACGCGCTCCGGCGCGGGCGAAGGCCGGCGGTGCGGGCGCAGGTCACGCGACGGGTAGGTGCCCAGCACCCGGAGGTACATGGTGTGTCTCCGCACGTTCTCCAGAACTCGCTGGACTCGCTGGTCCCCGACGTTGCCCTCGAAGTCCATATAGAACGACTCCTGCCACGCGTTGTTGACCGTGGGCCTCGATTCCAGCTTGACCAGGGCGATGCCCTCGTCGCGGAACGCGTTGAGCACCTCGGCTAGGGATCCCGGCTCGTTGCTGACCGAGAGCACCAATGAAGTCTTGGCTGGGACCTGCGGGTCGACGGTCGCCGGCTCCGCGGCCACGGCGACGAACCTGGTGTAGTTGGTCTTGCGGTTGTTGATCGCGGACTCGAGGACATCGAGCTCGTAGAGCTTCGCCGCCTCCTCGTTGGCGATGGCAGCGACGGTCGGGTTGTCGATCTCCGCGATGCGGCGAGCCGAGAGGGCGGTGTCGGTGTCGTAGATCACCTCGACGTCGGGAAGGCCGGCGAGGAAGTTCGAGCATTGCGCCACTGCCTGCGGGTGACCGTGGATCGTCTTGAGGTCGGACAGCGACGCTCCGCTGACTCCGACCAGACAGTGCTTCACGTGCAGCTTGACCTCACCGACGATGGCTACCTTGGAGTCGAGGAGCAGATCGTAGACCTCGGCGATGGCCCCCGAAGTGGTGTTCTCGATGGGCAGCACGGCGATGTTGGCTCGCCCGTCCCTCACCGCGTCGATCGCATCACTGAAGCGGGTGCAGGAGACGAACTCACGCTCGTTCATGTTGGGCGTGAGCGCCAGCGCGGCGTGGTGGCTGTTCGACCCGGGGACACCCTGGATGGCGACGATGACGGCGTCCTTGCGTCCGTTGACGCTGTTCTGGACGAAGTCGAACTGCACCCGGAGCGAGTCGGCCATGATCTGCTCCCAGACCCGGGAGACCAGGTCGGCGTCGAGCTCATACTTGCCGGCGGCGGCGAGACGCTCGATCAGCAGGGCCTCCTCCCGGAGGTCGTCGCGGAAAGGCCTCTCGGCGCGTTGCTTCTCGGCGGCGATCTGACGGGCCACCTGACGGCGGGCGGCGAGAAGCTCGAGGATGCCGTTGTCGATTCGGTCGACCTCCCCGCGGAGGTCGTCGAGCTGGCTGGGTTGTTCTTTCATTTCAGAGTTGTCAGGGGAATCGAGGACTCCGTACATCGGGATCTCCATTCAGGACACGCGTGTGAGCGGACTCGGGATCGGGCAGGGAACAGCGGGGGTGAGGTAGGTCGGCGCTAGGCGCCGAAATAGCCGCGGAAGTAGAACGCGCCGAAGGACCGGGTGTCCTGAATGGCTGCAGCGTCACGGCTCATCGGGAGGATTGTGCCCCTGAACGCGTCCCTCGTCAACCCCCTAACCTCGCCGTGCCCATGAAATCGAGCCGCGCCATCATCCACGGGACCGGTCTCCTCGGAGCTTCCGTCGGTCTCGGTCTGCGATCTCAGGGCTGGGAAGTGGCGGGTTGGGACCCCGACCCCGAGGCCCTCATCGAGGCCACGCGACGGGGTGCGATCGGATCGGAGCTGGACGGCCCGGAGACGGACGCGGACCTCGTCGTGTTGGCGGCACCGCCCGACGCCATCGCCAGGTCACTCGAGAAGATGGACACCGACACGCTGGTGACCGACATCGCCGGAGTGAAGTCCCCGATCATCGCGGCGGCATCCCATCTCCCCCACTTCGTCGGCGGCCATCCCATGGCCGGCGGGGAGACCACCGGGGCTTCCTTGGCCACCCGGACGATGTTCCACGGCGCCACTTGGGTGCTCACCTCCGACGGCGCCGAACCGGGCGACGTCACCCGAATGGAAGAGATCACCCGCTCACTCGGTGCCAACCCGCTGGTGATCACCGCAGAGGAGCACGATGCGGCCGTGGCCCGGGTGAGCCATCTCCCCCACGTCATCGCCGCCGCACTCATGCGCCTCGCCGATGCCGACCGGGCCACTCTCAGCCTGGCCGGTGGCGGCTTCCGGGACTTGACCCGCATCGCCGCCGGGGACAGCACCTGGTGGGCGGAGGTCCTGACCGCCAACGCCAGCCAGGTAGATGAATCGATCGAAGAGCTTCAGAAAGCGCTAGAGGGATGGCGGCGGGTCATCGGCGACAACTCCGCCAGGGAGCTCGACGCCGAATTGGAAGCGGCCCGGGTCGCCCGGGCGAGTCTCGGTGAGCACCACACCCAGGTCCGCGTCGTCCTGTTGGACCAACCAGGGGAGATCGCCCGCGTCGGACACGCCCTCGAGACGAGCAGAGTGGACGTGCGCGACTTCCAGCTGCGGCACGGGGAGCACGGCGGGGGCGGCATCCTCACCATCTCGGTCAAGGGTGAGGGCAAGGACGCCCTGACGATGGCCCTCATCGATGAGGGCTTCGAGGTCCGGGTCGACGACTGAACGTCACTTCCCGTGACGTCGCCGCTCCGACTCGCTCAAATACCGTTTGCGGACCCGGATGGCGTCGGGCGTCACTTCGACCAGCTCGTCGTCGTCGATCCACTCGATGGCCGTCTCCAGGGTGAGACGACGGGCAGGTTTCAGCTTGATCGCCTCGTCGGCGCCCGCGGCGCGGATGTTGGTTAGCTGCTTCGCCTTGGCCGGGTTGGCCAACAGAACCTCGGGTCGGGAGTTCTCGCCGATGATCATCCCCTCGTAGACGGGGTCTCCGGGCTCGATGAACAGCTCTCCTCTGGTCTGGAGATTGTCGAGGGCGAACCCGGTGGCGGTCCCGGCCCGGTCGGAGATCATCGCCCCGCCGGAGCGGCCTTCGATCTCCCCGGCCCAGGGCATCCGGCCCTCGTGCTGTTGGTTGACCAGGGCGGTGCCCCTGGTGGCGGTCATCAGCTCGGAGCGGAACCCGATCAGACCACGGGCTGGGCCGGTAGCGGAGACCACGGTCCTCCCCCGTTCGCCGGGCTTCATGTCATCGACCCGGCCGCGACGGGCGGCGATCGACTGGGTGACAGCGCCGACGTAGTCGTCTGGCACATCGACATAGGCGCGTTCCATCGGTTCGTGACGGACGCCGTCGATGTCACGTGTGATTACCTCTGGCCGGCTCACCTGGAGCTCGAAACCCTCGCGCCGCATCGACTCGATCAGCACTGCCAGCTGCAGTTCCCCACGACCCGCCACCTCGATGGCGTCCGGGCTGGAGGTGTCGGCGATGCGGATGGAGACGTTGCCGAGCACTTCGCGCTCCAGTCTCGCCCTTATCTGACGGGAGGTGAGCATGGTTCCCGACCTGCCTGCCATCGGCGAGGTGTTCACGCCGAAGGTCATCCGCAGCACCGGCTCGTCGACTTGAAGCCGGGACAACGGACGCGGATGGTCGGGATCGGTGAGGGTGTCGCCGATCTCGACCTCGGGGAAGCCGGCTACGACGAAGAGGTCGCCGGCTCGACTATCCACCACCTCGACGCGGCCCAAACCCGAGAATCCGAGCAACGAAGTCGGTTTCCGCTCGACGATGGTTCCGTCGGCCTGCATGAGCCCGATCCGTGTGCCTGCGGTGAGTGTTCCCTGCTCGACCCGTCCTATCGCCAGCCGACCCAGGTAGTCGGAGGCGTCGAGGTTGGTGACGATGGCCTGCAGCGGAGCGTGCGCGTCTCCCGAGGGAGCGGGGATGGTCTCCACGATCGAGTCGAGAATTGGGGACAGGTCGCTGTCTTCGGGCGGGATGGCGACACCTCGCACCGCCCGGCCCAGGCGGGCAATCGAGGAGACGAAGGGAAACTCGATGTGATGGTCTTCAGCCCCGAGGTCGAAGAACAGTTGGTAGATCTCATCGGCGACGGCGTCGATACGGGCGTCGGCACGGTCGACCTTGTTGATGACAACGACCGCGGGCAGCCCACGATTCAAGGCCTTGGACAAAACGTACCGGGTCTGAGGCATGGGTCCTTCTGCGGCGTCGACCAGGAGCAACACCCCGTCGACCATGGCGAGGGCGCGCTCGACCTCGCCGCCGAAGTCGGAGTGGCCGGGGGTGTCGACCAGATTGATCCGGGTGCCGTTCCAATCGATGGCGGCGGCCTTGGCCAGGATGGTGATCCCCCGCTCCCGCTCCTGGTCGGAGGAGTCCATCACCCGATCCACCGGCGTCTCGTGTGCGGCGAAGACACCGGCGGCGTTGAGCATGGCATCGACGAGAGTCGTCTTGCCATGGTCGACGTGCGCGATCAGAGCCACGTTGCGGATCGAAGGGGTTCCCGACACGGGAGACGAATTGTACCGGCGCCCCGTCACTGACAATCCTCCCCTCCGGGGTTGCTATAGCATCAGGTCTCGGATTCCACGAACCTCTTGCTATAGCAACGCCGGTCTAGGCGAGGGCCACCAGGTCGAGAAGGTCCTGGTCGAAGAACTTCATCTCGCCATCGGGCATGAGCACGGCGCGATCGGGCATCAGCTCGGCGACGAAGTCGGTGTCGTGGCTGACCATGACGATGGTGCCCTCATAGATGGTGAGCGCGTCGAGCAGAGCCTCCTTCGCCTGGGGGTCGAGGTTGTTGGTGGGCTCGTCGAGCAACAGCACATTGGGACGCGATGCCACGAGCATGGCCAGTGCCAGCTTGGTCTTCTCCCCACCCGAGAGGGTGGCGGCGTCCTGGTCGACCTTGTCGGCGAGCAGGAAGTGCCCTAGGAGACCGCGTAGCGTCGAGTCGGGAAGCCGGGCTGCCTTACGCATGTGATCGAAGACGCTGACCCCGTCGAAGATCTGCTCGTGCTCCTGGGCGTAATAGCCCAGGGTCGCCTGATGCCCGAGAGACACCTCACCGAGATCGAGAGTCTCCACGCCGGCGAGGATGCGGAGCAGTGTGGTCTTGCCGGCGCCGTTGAGCCCGATCAGCAGCATCCGCTCCCCGCGCTCCACGGCGAACTCGATGTCGACGAAGACGATGTTGTCTCCGAACGACTTGGCCAGACCCGATGCGGCGAGCGGAACCCGTCCCGACCGCTCCGGCTGGGGAAAGGCGAGCCTGACTCTCTTGCCGGACTTCTGCACCTCCACCAGATCGCGTTTCATCCGCTCCACCCGGGTCTCCCACGAGCGAGCGGTCTTGGCCATCTTCTCGGTGGTGCCCTTGAAGCGGCGGATGTTCTCCTCGAGACGGGCGATCGCCTCGTCCTGGTGGCGCCGCTCCCGCTCCTTGCGCTCCCGGCGCAGCTCGCGCTCCTCCAGGTAATGGGAGTAGTTGCCCCGATAGGCCTCGAGCTCTCCGTTCTCCACCCCGAGCACCGAGGTGATCGCCTCGTCGAGCAACGGCAGGTCGTGGGAGACCACCAGCATCCCGCCCTTGTAGGTGCTCAGGTACTCGATGAGCCAGGCCTTGGCGTCGAGGTCGAGGTGGTTGGTGGGCTCATCGAGGAGCATCACGTCGGTCTCGGCGAAGAGCAGTCGCGCCAGCTCGACCCGGCGGCGCTGTCCACCGGACATCGTCTTCACCGGCTGGTCCAGCTCGTCGTTGCCGATGCCGACGTTGGAGGCGATCCGCTTCGCCTCCGCTTCGGCGACGAACCCGCCCTTGGCCTCGAACTCGTCGTGGAGCCGGGAGAAGCGGACGATCCCTCTGTCCCGCTCCTCACCGTCGAGTCCCTCGAGCCGGGCCCGGGAATGCTCGATTCGCCGCTGCATGGCTCCGATCTCGCGCGCCATGAGGATCCGCTCCAGGGCGGTGGCGTCGGAATGCTCCAGGTCGGGAAGAGCCGCCTCCTGGGAGAAATAGCCGATGTTGCCGGAGCGGAGGATGGTGCCCTCGGCCGGCTGCAGCTCGCCCATCAGGGTCCGCATCAGGCTGGTCTTGCCGGCGCCGTTGCGACCGACGAGGCCGATGCGGTCTCCCGACTGCACACTGAAGGAGACATCCCGGATGAGGGTCCGGATGCCGGCATCGATTCGGACGTCGCGCGCTATCAGCATGAGAGTGGTGAGGGGACACCGTCAGTCTACGAACCACGCCCACGCTGGGCGAGATGATTATTGGAGACCGGCGGGAATCGCCGAAGGCGCCAGGATGGTGTCCACCAGCCCGTATTCCACCGCCTGGTCGGCGGTCAACCACCGGTCACGATCGGTGTCCTGGCGGATCGTCTCGATGTCCTGGCCGGTGTGCCGGGCGAGGATGTCGTTGGCCTGCTCACGCTGACGCAGGATCTCGGTGGCCTGGATCTCGATGTCCGAGGCCTGTCCGCCGACGTTCTGCACCCAGGGCTGATGGATCATCACCCGACCATGGGGAAGGATGGACCTCTGCCCGGCCTCTCCACCCGCCAGGATCAGCGAAGCCGCCGAGGCCGCCATCCCGATGCAGGTGGTATGGACCGCGGGGCGGATGTGCTGCATCGAGTCGTAGATGGCGAACATCGAGTCCATCGACCCCCCAGGAGAGTTGACGTACAGAGAGACTGGCTTGTCCGGGTCCTCGGACTCGAGATGGAGCAATTGGGCAACGATCAGATTGGCGATCTCGTCGTCCACGGGACGGCCGAGAAACACCACCCGATGGCCGAGGAGTCGGGAGTAGATGTCGAATGCCCGCTCACCACGGGATGTCTGCTCGATGACCGTTGGTACAAGCATGCTGCTCCTTTCGCAACCACTGGGTTGCAATAAGCATAACAGGTGGCGCAACTGCTAAGTTGCACCCAATGCCTGAACTACCCGAGGTCGAGAGAAGCGTGGAAGTACCCGCATCGCCAGACGAGGTCTGGAAGCGCATAACCGACGGCGACCTGGCCGAAGAGTGGATGGGAGTGCGGGTGGATCCGCGCCGGGGCGGTGCGGTGACCGTACCCGACCGGGACATCATCGGCACGGTCGAAGAGGTCGAGCCGGGCGAGTCGATCACCTGGTCGTGGCGCGAGGTAGACGGCGAGCCCTCCCAAGTCACCATCGACATCGAGCCTCACGAAGAAGGATCTCGGGTGACCATCACCGAGCGTCTCCTCGAGTACCGAATCGCCGGAATGCCCCCGGTGTTCCTCAGCAAGGCGGCATGACCGACCCACAGCCGCTGCTGGCCGCGCTGGCCGACCCGACTCGCCGCGCAGTCTTCGAACGGCTCAACTCCGGGGGGCCCGCCTCCGCATCGAAGCTGGCCACGGAGCTGCCGATCTCCCGTCAGGCGATAGCCAAGCACCTCGGCCTGCTCGACTCGGTGGGTCTGGTCGACCGTAGAGAAGAAGGGCGTCAAGTCGTCTACTCGGCCCGTGTCGCCCCGCTACGTGACGTGGCTACATGGCTGGAGACCGTCGGAGGCGAGTGGGACGACAGGCTGGAGCGCTTGAAGCGGTCCTTCGACCATTAGGAGAGGATGGCCCGGTCGACTACGGCCATCGTCCCGGTGTAACGGGCACAGTGATTCCCGTCGGCCCAGACGTCGGCGTGGGCCACGATCAGCGTCCGCCCCGCCCGCACCACCTCGCCACGCGATCTGAGCACCTCCCCGACCCCAGGCCGGAGAAGATGGATCGTGTAGTCGGCCGTCAGCACCGATCGGCCATCGTCGACGGAGGTCGTCGCGGCGGCACCTGCCGTGTGATCGGCGAGAGTCGACACCACTCCGGCATGGGCGAAGCCATGCTGTTGGGTGAGGCGCTCGGTGACCTCCAACTCCGTCTCGACCCAACCCACGCCCACATCGACCAGCCGCACCCCTAATAGATCCAGGAACGGGGCCCGGGTGAAGATGCTCTCGATCCGCTCTCTCAGGTCACTCATCGTTGCTGACGCTACCTCCGGGAGACGTCGCTCGGACTTGTCGCATTACCCGCTATGTTGCCCGCCGTGCCGTCGGAGACCTTCACCCATCGATCGACCACGACTGCGTCGGTGGATCGAGTGTGGGCCGCCCTCGACCGCCCCCAGACCTGGGAGGCGATCGGCGGTGTCGACCGGGTGTTCGACCCGCAGATCGATGACCACGGCAGACTCCGCGGCTTCTCATTCGAAACCGTCGCCGGCGGAAAGAGGTACGTCGGCATGGCTCAACCTCTACAACGCGTGGAGGGCGAGGTCATGGCATGGAAGATCGCCAACTCCGAGGTGACGGGTGTCACCAGCGTGGCCCTGGCGGCTGAAGGGGACACCACCAGGATATCGGTGACCCTCCATGTGGAGAGCGCCGGATTCCTCTCCTCGATGTTCTTCCCGATCATCGCTGGTGCGATCGGCAGAGGGCTTCCCGCCGCGGTCGACGAATTCGCCATCGCCCTCGAGGCGTAGACGTGTCCTAGGCGTCTCTGGCGGGCGAAATCGACACCCGGGTGATTCGCCGGCCGGTCACCGACTCCGCCTCGAAGCGGTGGTCAACGACATGGACGACCGAGCCGGAAATGAGAATCTCGCCGGCGAGTCCGAGCATCATCCCGGCCACGGTGTTCCACTCCCCATCCGGAAAGTCGACGTCCATCTCCCGGGCGAGGTCCTCGATCGGGACCCTCCCCGAGACCAGCCATCTGCCGTCGCCGAGATTTTCGAGGGTCGAGCTGCCCGGGCCCTCGGAGATGCTCCCGAGCAACTCCTCGGCCACATCTTCGATGGTCACGATCCCCACGGTCATCCCGTATTCGTCGACCACGACCGCCAGGTGGATGTTCTGCATCTGCATGTTCTCGAGCAGGCTCGAGACGACTTTCGACTCCGGAACCGTGAGGGCGGGATGGGCGATGTCGGCCAGCGTCCCGGAGCCTTCATCGCGGATGGCGATCAGCTCTCGAAGCTTCACCACCCCCAGGATGTGCTCCAGGCTCCCCCGATAGACGGGCAGACGCCGGTGCCCGCTGCGCAGAGCCACGTTCACTGCTTCGTCGGGCGAAAGGTCCGCCTCCACTGCGACGATGTCCGGTCGGGGGACCATGATGTCGTCGACCCGCCGATCGCCGAACCGAAAGGCACGGTGGATCAACTCGAGATCTTCCTCGGTGATCTCCCCCTCCTCGGCCGCCTCGATGGCGAGGAGCCGCAACTCCTCCTCGGTGACTGTTGATGTGGTGGTGATGCCCTTTCCCGGCGCCTGGATGTCGGCGATCCAGACCAGCATCGACACCAGCGGGCGCAGAACACGCTCCAGAATCGCGATCGGCGTCGCCACGAAGAGAGCCGTCTTCTCGCTGTTTCGCACCGCGAATGTCTTCGGGATCGCTTCGCTGTAGATGAACAGCAACACGGTGAGCACCACCGTGGCGATGGTCACCCCGGCGCTGCCGAACCATCGTTGCGCCAGCATGCCGGTGATCGTCGCCGCCCCGATCTGGGAGAGCAGGGCCAACAGGAGGATCATGTTCAACGTCTGTGGGAGTCTCTCGACCAGCGAGAGCAGGAGGTCGGCTGATCTGCCTGCCCTTTCGGCGAGAGAACGTGCCTTGATCTCCGTGATGCGCAGAAGCGAGGCCTCCGCCGCGGCGAGGAAGACGGCCGCGCCGAAGGCGGCGACCAAGAGGAGGATCAAAGGCAGGTCGGAAGGTGGCGCCATCTTCCGACCATCATCCGGTCAGGGTCGCCTGTCAATCGGCGGCTTCGTCGACGGCACCGGCCTCAGCCAGTTCCGCCGCCACCTCTCGGGCCTGAGTCGTGTCCGTGGTGATCTGGGCGCGGTCGGTGATCAGTGTGACCTGGTTGTCGAGGACCTGGATGAAGCCGCCGTAGACACCGATCGTGGTGCGCTCGCCGGACTCCGCCTCGATCTCCACCGGGCCGGTGGCGAGTGCTCCCATGAGCGGCTCGTGGTCGGCCATGATCCCCAGTTCGCCCTCGGGGGTGCGGGCGATGACGATGGTCGCCTGCCCGCTCCACACCGTCGCCTCCGGCGACACCACGTCGACCTGGAACGATCTAGCCATGTCTACGCAGCTGCACTGTCGGTCTCGGCTGCCTTCTTCTCGACGTCCTCCCGGCCGCCGACCATGTAGAAGGCCTGCTCGGAGTACTGGTCCATCTCACCGTCGATGACCGCCTTGAACGAGGCGATGGTCTCCTCCAGAGGCGTGTAGATGCCCT
>CAZYCX010000058.1:0-15780 GCA_964645875.1 uncultured Acidimicrobiaceae bacterium | reverse complement strand
GGCCCCGGTAGTCGGCCAGCAGGCTCTCCGCCTCCGCCTTCGCCTTCTCCGCCTCTTGGATCTGGCCGGAGATCGCGGCCTGACGCTGCTCCAGCATCCGGTTGATGGCCGGCACCGCCCACTTCCAGACGAAGAAGAAGACGATCGCGAAGGCGATGATCCCGGCGATCAGCTCGTTGAGGGGCGGAAGGAGGATCTCCAGCCCGCCGGAGCCGCCCTCGGTCTCCTCGGCAGCGATCGGAAGGATGAGTGCGAGATTCATCAGCCGATGAAGAACAGGAGGAGGCCGAACAGGGCGAGCGCCTCGGTGAAGGCGATGCCGAGGAACATCGTGGTGCGGAGCATGCCGGCGACCTCGGGCTGGCGAGCCATTGCCTGCACCGCGTTGCCGGCGACGATGCCGACGCCGATGCCGGGGCCGATGGCGGCGAGCCCGTATCCGACGACGTTCAGGTTGCCGGTGATGCCGCCTGCCTCCTGGGCGAGGATCGTCGCCGCGTTCACCAGGGCGAGAACTGCGTCCATTGCTTGGTTTCCTTTCCCTCTCGTGGGTTGTCTACGAGAACTTCATTTCCTTGTCGTCAGTGCTCGGGGTGAACCGAGCTCTGGATGTACACCGCGCTGAGCAGTGTGAAGATGTAAGCCTGGAGAACGGAGACGAGAATCTCGAAAACGAATACCGCCAGTCCCAGCGCAAGCCACAGTGTCCCGAACATGACGCCCTTCACCGGGATCTGGGGGACGTTGAGCAGGAACACGAATCCCGAGACCAGGAGGATGCTCAACATGACGTGGCCGGCGACGAGGTTGGCGAACAACCGCACCGCAAGCGAGATCGGCCTGATGAAGAAGTAAGAGATGAACTCGATCAGGCCCACCAGCCATCGCATCGCCAGCGGAACGCTCTTGGGCCATACGATGCCGGTGATATAGCCGAACCCGTTCTTGGCGAAACCGACGACGATGAATATGACGTAGGTGACCACCGCCAGGAAGGCGGGGATGGCCATGCGCCCCGTGATGGGGAAGTTGATCAGTGGGGTGATCTCGAAGAGGTTTCCCACCAGGATGAACAAGAACAGAGAGAGCAAGTAGGGGTAGTACTTGATGCCCTCGGGCCCGATGGTGCCGATGGCGACATCGTCGCGGACGAATCCGGTGAGAGCGTCCACCGCCGTCTGGAACTTGCTGCGGATGAGGTTCGGCCGGCGGTAGGCGAAATAGAGGACACCGATGACGATCGCTGCCGCCAGGAACATGAGGAAGATGGTCCGGGTTATCGGGGTGTTCCACAGGGTCTCGGTGAAGACAAAGAGCTCGGCGACGTCGGCCGGAGTGCACAGAGGCTCGTTTACGAAGTCGCACTCCTCGACGGCGAGAATCACGGTGTCCAATCCAGGTTCCTTTCTCGTCCCTTGGAAACGGCGACGGCTTCCCACGACAGCAAGACCAAGTAGGCCACTACCGCTGAGATCCCGAAGGCTATGCGGTCGATGGGCAGAAGCTGCGCTATCAGCAACACCGTGACCACCACCAACCCCAGCCGCAGGAAAAAGCCGAACAGGGCGGCGGCATGATAAACAGCCAGGCTGATCTTGGCCGAAATCGAGAGCATCGCCCCAGCAAGGAGAAAGTTGGCCACCACGAGGACCACGCCCGTGGCTGCGCTCCAGGCACCATCCCAGCCCCCCGTCATCCAGAACGCGGCCACCAACAGCGGCCCGACATAGAGGGCGCGTCGGGCGGTATGCCGTGCCAGGATCATCTCGACCGGCTTGGTGGCGTCAACGGTCACGGGCGGGCCTCTCGTCGAGACTCTTCAGATAGCCCCACATCTGCACGAAGCCGGCATAGGCACCCACGATGATGCCGATGGACACCAGCCACGGGTCGGTCCCGAGCCAGCGATCGAGGAAGTAGCCCAGCAAGGTGCCCGCGAGCACCGAGCCGAGGAACGAGCCGCCTTCCATCCATCCGTCGTTGAGAGCGGAGTGGACCTGTTGTGTGGTGGTTTCTTGCTTCACGTGAAGACGCTTGTGAATGCTTTCACAAAGCGTATTTGGGGGGTATCGCCTAGGCCAAATCGAACCTAGCAGCCAGGCTGGGGATTCACACTCCGAGGACCGCCCGTCTGATTTCGGGGTTGGCGGCCAGCTCGGCGGCCTTGCCTTCCATGACGATGCGACCTTCGGAGAGGAGGTAGGCCCGGGAGGAGATGTCGAGGGCCCGCGCCACGTTCTGCTCGACGAGGAGGACGCTGACCCCGGCGGCGCGCACGGTCTCGATCACCTCGAACACCTCGTCGACGATCACCGGAGCCAGGCCGAGGGACGGCTCGTCCATGAGCAGCAGACGCGGTCGGGCCATCAGCGCCCTGCCGATTGCGAGCATCTGCTGCTCTCCTCCGCTCAGGCTCCCGGCCAGCTGGTCCGGCCTCTCGGCGAGTCTGGGGAAGAGGGCATGGACCTGCTCGAGCGTCTCACGGTGATGAGGGCGGGCCTCCAGGTTGAACGCCCCGAGGTCGAGGTTGTCCGCCACCGTCAGGCGGGGGAAAAGTCTCCGCCCTTCGGGCACGATGGCCACCCCGGCGCGACAGACCCGGTGACCGGGCACGTCGGTGATGTCCGCTCCGTCGAGGAGGATCCTTCCCCGGCGGGCCGGGAGGATCCCCATGATCGCGCCGACCAGCGTGGATTTCCCTGCCCCGTTGGATCCGACGATGGACACCACTTCCCCTTCCTCCACCCGAACCGAGACCTCCCAGAGGGCCTGGGCGTCGCCGTAGTAGACGTCGAGGTCACTGACTTCGAGCATGGCCCTCCTTCCCCAAGTAGGCACGGATGACTGCCGCATCGCTCATCACCGTGTCGGGGTCGCCCTCGGCGAGGACTTCGCCCTGGTCGAGCACCACGATCCTGGTGGCGAGCTGGTTGACCACCCGGAGAACGTGCTCGACGAACACGATGGCGACTCCTGAGTCGTGTATCCGGCGAACCACGCCCACTGCGTTGTCGACTTCGACCGGGTTGAGGCCGGCCAGCGCCTCATCGAGGAGGAGGACCGAGGGCCGGGTGGCCATCGCCCGGGCCATCTCGAGGAGCTGGCGTTCGTGGAGGTTGACCTGGCCGGGCAGCTGACCGGCGAGATGATCGAGCCCGACCAGCGAGAGGAACTCGGCCGCTGCCCCCCGGGCATCCTCCAATCGATGCGGGTCGCGCCCGAACATGATGGCTATCGCCACGTTGTCACGAACACTCAGGGTGTGGAACGGCCGGGGGATCTGGTAGGTGCGGGCGATGCCGAGATGGGCGATCCGGTGCTGGGGCATGGCCACGAGGTCACTCCCGTTCAGGGATATCGTGCCCGACGTGGGGCGCAGGGCGCCGGAGATCAGGTTCACCAGAGTGGTCTTGCCCGAACCGTTTGGCCCCACCAGGCCGAGCAGCTCTCCTTCGGAGACCGTCACCGAGACACCGCGCAGAGCCCGGACACCCCCGAAGTCCTTGGCCACATCATCGGCGATCACCAATGGCCGACCCACGCCGACGGCGTCTTTCGGCTCACCGAGGATCTCCTCGGGCTCGTGCACCGGCCCCCCAACCGCCAGCGGGGGACGACGCCGACCGGGTAGGAACGCCACCACCGCCGCCACCAGCAGACCCACGGCCAGCCAGTCGACGGGCTGTCCCCACCCTCCCCACAGACCAAACCCGAGCAGCGTACCCACGAAAAAGCCGGCAACGACCCAGGGGCGGCGGGCGAATCGAGCCGTCAATCCCTCGGGGGCCAGCAGCACGAGCAGGACGAGTATCACGCCGAGAACGATCAGGCTCCATCCGTCGAATCCGCTGCTGGCGAGTCGATTCTGCAGGGTGTGGATGTAGACAGCACCGACCATGGGACCGGCCCAGTGATTCCGGCCGCCGAGGACGCTCATCACGATCACGAACAGCGGTACCCGCAGGTTGAACGTGCCCTCGACGCTCACGAACCCGAGGTTGAGAGCGACCACCGCCCCGGACACTCCCCCGATGAGGCCGTTGGCGGCGATGGCGATCATCTTGTGCCGGAACGTCGGGACACCGAGGCCCTCGGCGACCTCCTCGTCGTCCCTGATGGCGAACAGAGCCCACCCGTACCGGGTGCGTTGCATGATGAAGGCAATGGCCAGGGCGAACACGCCGACGACGGCGCTCGAGAGGTAGAAGAAGGTCTGGAACGAGCCCAGGAACTCCGGGTAATCGGGAACGGGCACGATGATCCCCTGGCCGCCGTCGATGGTGTCGCTGAGGCGGACCACCGCGGCGAGGATGAAGGGCACTGCCAGGGTGAGCAGGGCGAAGATCTCACCCCGCAGCGAGCGGAGACGGAAGGCGATGGTCCCGATCCCCAGCGCGAGGAGCATGGAGAGGACTCCTCCGATGAGAGTGGCGGTGAGCCAGTCGACGCCGTGGCGCCCGAAGAAGAGCGCCATGGCGTACACCCCGACCCCGTAGAAGGCACCCTGGCCGAAGCTGAAGTACCCGCTGTACCCGGAGAGGATGTTCCAACTCGTCGACTGTGCGGTCCAGAACAGGATGCCGCTGAGAAACACCAGGTAGAAGGGGGTGAATTCGAAGATGGCGGCCAGAGGCGGCACCGCGGCGAGACCAAGGGCCACCGACAGCAGGCCGATCCATCCACGATTCCGCATGTCAGTGCGCCGCCTTGGAGGGGAACAGGCCGCTGGGACGGAACACCAGGGCGAGCACCACCATCGAGAACACCACGAACGGTGACGCCGACGGGCTCCACACCACGGCGGTGAGCCCGGAGATGGCTCCGACCAGGAGCCCCGCATACAGAGTGCCGGTGACGTTGCCGATGCCTCCCAGGATCACGATGGCGAAGACCCTCCCCACCCACTCGAACGGGGCGTCCGGATGGAGGGACTCGCCGAGGGAGTGGAGCATCCCGGCTATCCCCGCGGTCGCCCCCGCCGCTCCCGCGAGGAGGATGCCGAGCCTGGTGTGGTCGATCCCGAAGGCGGAGGCGATGTGCCGGTCCTGGCCGAACGCCTGCAGGGCGCGTCCGGCGTAGGTGCGTTCCAGGACGAGCTTGGCCGTGACCACCAGCACCACCGCGAACCCGGCGGCGAGGAGGGTGGGGAGCGGGAAGCGCAACGTCCCGATGGCTACCGACTGGACCGCATACGGGTTGATGGTGGAGTCCAAGCGCTGGAAGTCGGCGGTCCAGACATTGCTCACCACCTGGACGGTGATGATGAGCAGCCCATAGCTGATGAGCAGGGAGTTGAACTCGGATACCTGCCAGCGCTCGAAGCCGGCTTGGACGATGGCACCGAAGAGGAACATGGCGGCCGCGGCGACGACGACGGTGAGGATTGGGTCGAACCCGGTGCTGGTCGCCAACTCGAAGGTCAGGTAGGCCCCGAGCAGGATCATCCCGAAATGCGCCAGGTTGATGATCTTGAGGAAGCCCCAGACCAGGGAGAGCCCCAGGGCCATCACCGCGAACAGGCTGCCCGAGAGGGCCCCGAAGATCACGGCCTGAAGCTGGCTCAACTGACCTCCTCCAGAGGTGTCGTCACTGTTCAGTGTGAATGATCGGGCCGCCCGATCTCACGAGCGGCCCGACCATATCAGTGTCCGATCTGGCTCAGCCGTTGGGGCCGCGCAGCTCCGCGGCCGCCCGGTCTGCAGGGAACACCACGACCCAGTCCCCATCCTGGATCTGCTTGATCACCTGGTTGGAGGGCCAGAAGTTGTTCTGCTCCGGATCGAAGGTGACCGGTCCGGCGAACGGCAGGTCGGCGCCGTTCTCGTGGAGGTAGTCACAGATCTCCCGGTGGTCGAGCGAACCGGCTCCCTCGACACCCTGGACGAGGATCGACCAGGCGTTCCACGAAGCAGCCGCCTGGGTCTCGAATGCCGAGTAGGGCAGATCTGCGTCCTCGACACGTGCCGAGAACTCCTCGGTGATGTCACGGAGCTCCGGGTCGAGCCCGGCCAGGATCGGCTCGTTCGGCTCGAACATCGACACCGAGAGCAGACCCTCCGCCGCATCACCCATGCCCAGTAGCGGGCCGGGGGCGGGGAACAGGGCGAACATCATCGGCGGCGAGTAGCCGAGCTGCTCCATGGCGTCGATCAGGCCATTGGCCTCGACACCGAGACCCATGACCAGGACCGCGTCGGGATCGGCGTCCTGGAGTGTCACCGCGATCGGGCCCCATTCGGTGTTGCCGATGGGGTAGGGGACGTCGGCCACGATGTCATATCCGCGCTCGGGCAGGATGGTGCTCGACGAGGGATCCTCGACATCGGGCCTGCCATAGCTGACGAAGCTCGTCGACCCACCCTCGTTGGTCACCAAGGCGACCGTGTCAACCGCACCGTCCATGGTGTCGAACAGATCCGCCAACTGGTTGGGGATGAACTCATTGGGAGCGGGGCCGATCGACCAACCAGGGAATTGGCACTCGTAGGTGAGCGCCGGGGCGAGAACCGCGGTGTGCTGCGGGAGCACGAGTCCGTGGCGTTCCGCCACCGGCATCGCGGCCAGGATGTTGGGTGTGGCGTATGGGCCCATGATCAGGTCGACACCGTCCTGAGCGATCAGTTGCTCGTACAGTTCGGCGATACGAGCGCCATCAGACGTGTCATCGATGAGATTCCACTCCACCGGTCTGCCCAGTAGGCCACCGGCCTCGTTGAGCCGATCCACGAACAGCTGGCCCGCGATCTGGTGGATCACCCCGGTGGCGCTGAGGAAACCGGTCAATGGGAGTGTGCTCCCCACCACGATGGGGTCACCGGACGGGGCCTCTCCGACAGTGGTCGTGACGTCCGCCTGCGTCGTCGTCACCCCGGCTGCGGCGGTGGTGGTGGTGTCTCCCGACCCACCGTCACCACAGGCGGCTACGACCATCAGCAGTGCGGCCAACACCGCCATCGGTCTTGCTCGTCTCCTCACGTTCTCCTCCTCGTAGTAGACGTTGGGGTCGCCTGCGGCCCCGATCCGAGACGACAACCAATACTGCACACTAACCGCTCGACGTTAACCGTGACTGCACAGAGTGGGGTTGGCTCGACCGTCGGTTAGGTTGGCCCGATGAACCGCCCGTCAGCCGTGCTCCTCGACGTCGGAGGGGTGTTCCTGCTCCCCTCCCGTGATCACATCAGGTCAGCCCTGGACCAGATCGGTCACGCCGTCGCTGACGACGACGCCATCGACCAGGCCCACTACGTGGCCGTGCGGACGTTTCCGATGGACCTCGAGGGAGACGAGTACATGAGCCCGATGTGGAACGAGTACCTCCGTGAGTACGCCCGGTTCCTCGGAGTTTCTCCCGACCTGGTGCCTGAGGCCGTCGAACACCTGCGTAACGCGTACGTCACCGGATGGTTGTGGACACATGTCATCGAAGAGTCCGTGGCGGGGCTTGCATCCTTGGCAGAGACCGGGGTCCCGGTGGGAGTGGTGTCCAACGCCGATGGCAGCATCGAGCAACGGCTCGCCGATCTCGAGGTGCTCCAGGTTGGTGACGGACCCGGTGTCGAAGTCGAGTTCGTCGTCGACTCCGGCGCCGTCGGTGTCGAGAAGCCCGATCCCAGGATCTTCGACTTCGCCATCGAGCAACTCGACGGCGAGCGAGCGGACATCTGGTACGTGGGGGACACTCCCGCTTTCGACATCGTGGGTGCCCGGCGAGCCGGCCTGCGGCCGATCCTCATGGACCCCTTCGACGTCAACGGCGACTACGGAGTGCCCTGCGTGACCTCACTGAGTGAGGTCGCCTCGATGGTCACCGCCTCCAACGTTTCCTAATGCACCAGGGCCGGATATCCGGCTCCAGGAGAAACAGAAGGCGTCAGACGTGCCCGGCGAAATCGTGTGGGTAGGGGGGGAACTCGGCGGCCAACTCCGAGACGCGGACGGCGATGCCGGCCAGCGCGCCCTCGTCCGCACGCTCCCGCAGCGCCCGGCAGATCAGCGAAGCCACCTCGGATGCCTGTTCCTCCTTCATGCCCTGGGTGGTCATCGCCGGGGTGCCGATGCGGAGGCCCGATGCCCGATAGGGCGGCCGGGGGTCGTTGGGGATGGTGTTGAAGTTCAGGGTGATCCCGATGCCGTCCAGCATCCGGGCCGCCTCCTTGCCGGTGAGGTCGTCGGCGACCGAGCGGAGATCGATCAGGTAGAGGTGGTTGTCGGTGCCACCCGAAACCACCCGCACCCCCTCATCCTGGGTCCTGGCCGCCATAGCGGCGGCGTTGGCCACGATCTGATCGGTGTACCGGCCGAACTCGGGCTGCATCGCCTCGAGGAAGCAGACCGCCTTGGCCGCCACCTGTGACTCGATGGGGCCGCCCTGGACGTTGGGGAAGACCCCCTTGTTGATCTCCTGACCCAGCTCTTCCTTGGCGAGGACGATCCCCCCGCGCGGGCCGCGCAGCGCCTTGTGGGTGGTCCCGGTGACGATGTCGGCGTGGGGGACGGGAGACGGATGGGACCTGCCCGCCACCAGACCGATGAAGTGGGCGGCGTCCACCATGAAGATGGCTCCGACGTCGTCGGCGATGTCACGGAAGGCCTGGTAGTCGAGAGTGCGTGAGTAAGCCGAGTAGCCGGCGAGAACGATCTTCGGTCGATGCTCCTTGGCCAGCCGCAGCACCTCGTCCATATCGATCAACTCAGTCTCGGGGTCGACCCCGTAGGCGACGAAGTCGTAGTAGAGCCCGCTGAAGTTGACCGGTGACCCATGGGTGAGATGCCCGCCGTGGTCGAGCCGCATTCCGAGGACTGTGTCACCAGGCTCGATGAGCGAGAAGTAGGCACCCATGTTCGCCTGGGCGCCGGAGTGAGCCTGGACGTTGGCGAACTCGGCCCCGAACAGCTCCTTCGCCCGGTCGATAGCGAGCTGCTCCATCTCATCGACCACCTGGCATCCCTCGTAGTAGCGCCTCCCCGGATACCCCTCTGCGTACTTGTTGGTGAATACCGACCCCGAGGCGGCCATCACCGCCGGCGAGGCGAAGTTCTCCGAGGCGATGAGGTGGATGTGCGAGTTCTGCCGTTCCAGGTCTTGGCGGATCAGCCCGGCGATGGCCGGATCGACCTGCTCTATGGAGTCCATGGAGATCATGGGAGCGAGGGTAACCGTCAGATCCGTACCGGCCCTTGCCGGATCACCATGATCTCGGTTCGTGAGGCGTCGACGACCGTCGATGCCTCACCGCCGGGAGCGGTGCCTTCCAGATAGACGGCGACCCGGTCGCCGAACACCTGACGGGCCTCACGCTCGTTCATCGTCTCACGGCCCCCCGACTCGTTGGCCGAGGTCACCGCCAGCGGCCCGCTCGACTCGAGCAACTCCCGGGCCACGGGGTGGTCCGGCACCCGGATGCCGATGGTCTCGCGCTGCTGGTCGCCGACCCAATCGGCCATCACCACCTTGGGTCTCACGATGAGGGTCAGGGCCCCGGGCCAGTGGGCGCGGGCCAGAGCTTCGGCTTCCGAGCCGAGATGACCGATCTCCCCGGCTTGGCTGACGGTGGCCACCAAGACCCCCACCGGCTTGTGGTCGGGGCGACCTTTGAGCTCGAAGAGCAACTCGACTGCACCGAGATCGAACGGGTCGACCCCGATCCCGTAGACGGTGTCGGTGGGGATCCCAACCACCTGGCCGGCGCGGATGGCGGCGAGGGCCTCCTCGATCATGGCTTCACCGCCACCACGTACCGGTCGCGCCCGGAGAGGTCCTGGCGGATCACCGTGGGCAGACCCATGAAGGCGCGGGCTGCAGCAATACCCTGGGTCTCCCCGATCTCACAGACCAGGACACCGCCGGGACGGAGCCAGCGGGAAGCGGAGGCACCGATTTCTCGGATCACCTCGAACCCGGTGGGCCCGGCCACCAGCGCCAGCTTCGGCTCCCGCTTCACGTCCTCGGGGAGTTCGACGAACTCCGCCTCAGCCACATAGGGGGGATTGGCCACGAGGAGATCGACTTCTCCGAGAATCGAGACGGGGAGCGGATCGAACAAGTCCCCCACCGCCAGGTAGATGTCGAGGCGGTTGCGGTGCTTGTTCTCGGTCGCCACCGCGATGGCATCCTCGGAGACGTCCGTTGCGAACATGGCTGCCGAGGGAAAAGCCATCTTCAGCGCCAGCGCCAGTGCTCCCGACCCGGTGCACAGATCGACGATGACCTCGGGATTGCGGACCATCTTCGTGGCGATCTCGAACAGCCCCTCGGTCTCCGGCCTCGGTACCAGGACCCGCTCGTCGACGACGAGATCGAGCGGGCCGAACGGCGCCGACCCCTCGATGTATTGGAGTGGCTCCCCGCCGATCCGGCGCGCCACCAGCTCCTCGAGAGGCTGGCTGGGCCCGGCGATGGCCTCGAGCCGGCTCAGTTCGTGCGGGGGGATCTGCTCCATGCCGGCTTCACTCCCCCAGCTTCTCCGCTTGCTCGGCCGCGGCGAGGGCGTCGACGATGTCGTCGAGGTCTCCCTCCAGCACCGAGTCGAGCCGCTTGATGGTCAACCCGATGCGGTGGTCGCTGACCCGGTTGTCCTTGTAGTTGTAGGTGCGGATCTTCTCCGAGCGGCCACCGGTCCCCACCTGGCTCTTCCGGGCCCCGGCCAGCTCGGCGGCGGCCTTTTCTTGTTCCATCTGGAGCAGCCGTGCCCGCAGAACGCGCCACGCCTTCTCCTTGTTCTGGAGCTGGCTCTTCTCGTCCTGCATCGAGACCACGATCCCCGTCGGCTCGTGGGTGAGCCGCACCGCCGAGTCGGTGGTGTTGACCGACTGCCCACCGGGTCCGGTCGAGCGGTAGACGTCGACGCGGACGTCGTTGGGGTCGATGTCGATGTCGACCTCCTCGGCCTCGGGCAACACCGCGACGGTGGCGGTCGAGGTGTGGACCCGGCCCTGCGACTCGGTCTTCGGGACCCGTTGCACCCGATGGACCCCACCTTCGTACTTGAGGCGGGAGTAGGCACCGGGCCCCTTCACCGAGACGGTGATCTTGTCGTAGCCTCCGGTCTCCGATTCGGAGGACTCCATCTCCTCCATGCGTAAGCCCAGGTGCTCAACGTACTTCTGGTACATGCGTAACAGGTCACCGGCCCAGAGCGAGGCTTCGTCGCCCCCCACGCCGGCCCGGATCTCGACGATCACGTCCTTGGAGTCGTTGGGGTCTCTGGGGACGAGGGCTTGCTTGATCCTCTCCTCGAGTCGGGCGACTTCCCTCTCCAGCTCCCGGGCCATCTCGGCCATGTCGGGATCGTCGTCCATCTCCCGGGCTTCGCTCAGGTCGACCAAGGCCTGACGCCAACGCCGGATGTCGGCGACGGTGTCCTTGAGGTCCGAATGCTTCTTGCCCAGCTCGGCGAGCTGCGACGGGTCGGAGACGACATCGGGATCGGCGAGCGACAACTCGACCTCGTCGAAGACCGCCTCGATCTCCGCCAGACGGTCGTTCAGGGACTGGTCCATCACAGACCTCCGACCCGAGCGGCCTCCCTCACCTCGACTGCAGTGACGGGGAGACCACCGCGGGAGGTCACGTCGGCGAACTGCTCTTCGTTGAGTGCCACGACGAGGCTCGATATTGCCACCTCGATCTGGTCCTCCGCAGGGATCGAGGTGGTCAGCTTCTGGAGCCAGATGCCGGGTCGGGCGAGGATCGTCGCCATCCTGCCGTCCGGCCGGGTACCCGACCAGCGCAACAGCTCGTAGGCGAGACCGGCGATGACCGGGATTCCCACCAGCCGCGACACCACGAGCCAGAACAGCCCGGGCTGGCCGAGGAAGGTGAACAGAACGATCGACGCCAGCACCACGATGAGGAGAAAGCTGGTCCCGCAGCGGGGATGTTCCGGCGGGAAACGGCGGACCGAGTCGATGGAGAGCGGTTCCCCGGCCTCGTAGGCGTGGATCGACATGTGCTCGGCGCCGTGATATTCGAAGACCCTGGCGATATCCGCGGATCGCCCGATCAGCCAGATGTAACCCACGAAAAGCACCAGGCGGATGACCCCTTCGATGACGACGAAGAGGAGATCGGACTCGTTGGACACCGCCCCGGCGGCGAAGGCGGGCAGGAGGATGAAGATGCCGGCGAAGAAGGCGAAGGCCAGAGCCATCGTCCAGGCGATCTGGGCGCCGGTCAGGGGTTTCTCCTCCTCCTCGGTGGCGACCTGCGCCGACCAGGAGAGGGCCTTGAACCCGAGGGTCAGGCTCTCGCCAAGGACGAATATGCCCCGGATGAACGGGATCCTCGCCCATCGGTTGCGCTCCGAGAGCCGGGTGAGCTCGTTGCGACGGGCGGTGATCAGTCCGCCGGGTTGACGGACGGCCACCGACCAGGCGTTGGGAGCGCGCATCATCACGCCCTCGATGACGGCCTGGCCCCCGACGGTCTCGGTGGGGTCGATGTGTCCGCTCCCGTCGGGAGCGGATCGCTCACTCTGCGTCAGACTCGGCCTCTGAGTCGGCGTCGGCTTCCGCTTCGGCATCGGCGGTGTCGCCGGCCTTGGTGAAGGTGCTCTTGCCGTAACGGCGCTGGAAACGCTCGACACGTCCTCCGGCGTCGACCACTTTCTGCTTTCCGGTGAAGAAGGGATGGCACTCGTTGCAAAGCTCGATGTGCATGTCACCGGGCTTGGTGCTCCGCGTCTCGAAGGTGTTGCCGCATGAGCACGTCACGTTGGTGACGTCGTAGGTGGGATGGGTATCGGTTTTCACGGCGGTCTCCCTGTATGGCTCAGCCGCTGCTCTTCGCCACCTCGGCGAGGAACTCGGCGTTCGTCTTGGTCGTCTTCAGGCGATCGATCAGGAGCTCGATGGCGGCTCCGGACTCGAGCGCGAGGAGCACTCTACGAAGCTTCCACACCTGGGTGAGCTCTGTCCTGTCGAACAGCAGCTCTTCTTTTCGTGTTCCCGAAGCCTCGATATCGACGGCCGGGTAGATGCGCTTGTCGGCGAGCTTGCGGTCGAGGCGCAGCTCCATGTTGCCGGTGCCCTTGAACTCCTCGAAGATCACCTCGTCCATCTTCGAGCCGGTTTCGACGAGAGCGGTGGCCATGATGGTGAGCGAGCCGCCCTCTTCGATGTTTCGGGCGGCACCGAAGAACCGCTTCGGCGGGTATAGCGCCTGGGAGTCGACACCACCGGAGAGGATCCGACCCGATGCCGGCGTCGCCAGGTTGTGGGCCCGGGCGAGTCGCGTGATCGAGTCGAGCACGATGACCACGTCGGTGCCCATCTCTACGAGGCGCTTGGCACGCTCGATGGCCAGCTCCGAGACCTGGGTGTGCTCCTCGGCGGGCCGGTCGAAGGTGGAGTAGATGACCTCGCCCTTGACCGAGCGTTGCATGTCGGTTACCTCTTCGGGCCGCTCGTCGACCAGCACCACCATCAGATAGCACTCGGGGTTGTTGGTCGTGATCGACTGGGCGATCTCCTGGAGGACCGTGGTCTTACCGGCCTTCGGCGGAGAGACGATAAGCCCGCGCTGGCCCTTCCCGATCGGAGCGATCAGGTCGACGATCCGGGTGAGGATGTTGTTCGACCTGCCCTCGATCTCGAGACGGAGTCGCACATCGGGGAACAACGGAGTGAGGCTCTCGAACTTGGGACGATTCATCGCCTCGTCGGGGTCCATCCCGTTGACGCTGGCGATGCGGACCACGGCGGGGAACTTCTCCTTGGAGCGTGGGGGGCGGATCGGCCCCTCGATGATGTCTCCCTTGCGCAGGCGGAACTTGCGCACCTGATTGGCGGAGACGTAGACGTCCTTGTCACCCGACTTGTATCCGGTGACCCGCAGGAAGCCGTACCCCTCGGGGAGGATGTCGAGAATGCCCTCGCGGACTTCGAGTTGGTCCTCGGGGACACGCTCGTCGTCACGACGGCGACGATTGCGTTGACGGCCCTTGCCGCCGCTCTGGCCACCCTGGTCGTGCTGCTGGTCGCGCTGGTCGCGCTGGTCGCCGTTGTTGTTGTCGTCGTCGTCCGATCTCGACTCGGCTCTGTCGGACTCGTCGGACTTGTCCGACTTCTCCGATCGCGGCGTGGCCTTGGGCAGGTCGACCTCCTCGGTCGGCTTGCCTTCCTTGACCTCACCGGCGTCCATGAGAGCCGCGATCAGCTTCGACTTCTGAAGCCCATCGGTGTCGATCCCGGCCGCCTGGGCGACCTCTCTCAGTTCATCGATTGATTTGCTCTGGAGTTGAGCTCGTGTGGTCATTGGATCCTTCGGGTTCGTCCCCTCTTGGGGTCTGTCGGATCAGAGGCTTCCCGCACACGTCACACAGGGATGTTCACGCAGGCTATTCCTGGGTGGTGCGGCGGGAGAACCGACACGTCTCGTGCCGGTCGGTGTCATCGTAGCCGCTCCCGCCGGTTGCGCAAAGCTACCGGCGTCTTGCTTCATCGGATCAGATGGGCCAGCTCTGAAGCGATGGGATCGATGGTCACCTGACGTTCCTCGAGGCCGTCGAGTGACGGATACCACTCGGGAGGGGCGATGTCGTCGAACTTGGCAGGGTGAGCCGTCGCCACCACGAGCTGGGGGCGTTCTCCCAGGGTCTCCGTCCCGGCCCTCCAGGCAGTGGCGGTGTGAGGGTCGAGACGATATCCATGGGCACGTTCGACGTCGGCGATGGTCTGGTCGATCTGACGGTCGTCCGACCAACTGGCTTCGAACTCGGTCGCCGGGTCGCCGGGGAACCGCTCCAGGTTCGACGGCACCTGGATGTCCATTGCCGGAGCCCTGGTGGGGATCACGCCCAAGGTCGTCATGTGACCTGTGTTGACCAGGTCGCTCAGCCCGTGGTTGGCGTTGTTGGCGATGGTGATGGTTTCGATGGGGGCACCCATCTGCTTGGCCAGCCAGCACGAGTAGACGTTTCCGAAGTTGCCGGTCGGCACCACGACGTCGTGTGGCTCGCCGATGCGGGCGCTGGCGTGGAGGTGGAACCCGGTCTGGGCGGCGATGCGAGCCCAGTTGATCGAGTTGACCGCCAGGAGGTGCTCGTGAGTGGCGAACGCCTCTTTCACCAGACGCTGACAGTCGTCGAAGCTCCCCCGGACCGCGACCGCCGAGACGTTGCGGTCGGAGACGGTGGTCATCTGCTTGCGCTGGAACTCGGATACGCCACCGTCGGGGTAGAGGATCACCACCTTCAACGACCCGGAGCCGCGACAGGCCTCGATGGCGGCCGATCCGGTGTCGCCGCTGGTGGCCCCGAGGATCACCCCTCGCTCGACCTCCCGCGACAGGAGACGGGCGACGACCTGCATGGCGTGGTCCTTGAACGAGAGAGTGGGGCCCCAGAAGAGCTCGAGGAGGAGACGGTCGTCGACCTCGACGATGGGAGCGATCTCGGGATGGTGGAATTGGGCCGCAGCTTCCTTCACCAGGCCGTCGGTGTCCATGGCACCGAAGAGCTGGAGGGTGGCGGAGATGGCGTCCTCGTATGACCAGCCGGTCCAGTCGTCGGGCAGGGCGGGGATCGTCTCGGGGACATACAGGCCGCCATCGGGGGCGAGCCCCCTGATCATGGCGGCGGTGAACCCCACCTCGGGAGCCTCGCCTCGTGTCGATCGGTACTTCATGCGGACCTTCCGGCGTCTGATGGCGAGGGTATCAACCGTTGGGGTGTTGGCCGTCCAAGGGCGTACCATCACGGATGCCGCCCCCGTAGCTCAGGGGACAGAGCACCGGTCTCCGGAACCGGGTGCGCAGGTTCGAGTCCTGCCGGGGGCACC
>CAZYCX010000057.1:0-17075 GCA_964645875.1 uncultured Acidimicrobiaceae bacterium | reverse complement strand
GTACATGTAGTCCCGCTCCTCGTCGGTGACCATCTCGAGGGTGAGCTCGTCGTGGTTGCGGAGGAAGATCGCCCAGGCCGCGTTGTCCGGGATGTCGGGGGTCTGCTCCAGGATGTCGAGGATGGGAAACCGGTTCTCCATGCGAAGCGCCATGAAGAGACGCGGCATGAGGGGGAAGTGAAACGACATGTGGCACTCGTCCCCGTCACCGAAGTAGGCGACCGCGTCCTCGGGCCACTGGTTGGCCTCGGCGATGAAGAGCCGGTCGTCGTACTTCTCGTCCATCCGAGCCCTGAGCTCCTTCAGGAACTCGTGGGTCTCGGGCAGGTTCTCGCACATGGTGCCGTCCCGCTCGTACAGGTAGGGGACGGCATCGAGACGGAGACCATCGACACCCATGTTCAGCCAGAAGTCGAGGACTTCGAATATGGCCTCGTGGACCGCGGGGTTCTCGAAGTTGAGATCGGGCTGGTGGGAGAAGAATCGGTGCCAGTAGTACGCCCCTGCCACCGGATCCCAGGTCCAGTTGGAGGTCTCGGTGTCCTGGAAGATGATCCGCGCCTCGGGGTAGAGGTCCGGCGTGTCCGACCACACGTAGAAGTCACGCTCGGGAGATCCGGGCTTGGCATTACGGGCCTTCTGGAACCAGGGGTGTTGGTCCGAGGTGTGGTTGATGACCAGCTCGGTGATCACCTTGATGTCCCGGGCGTGGGCCTCGCGCAACAGCCTCTTGAAGTCGCGCATGGTCCCATAGGCCGGGTTGATCGACTCGTAGTCGGCGATGTCGTAGCCGTCGTCACGAAGAGGCGACGGGTAGAAGGGCAGGAGCCACAGGGCGGTGACACCGAGATCCCTCAGATAGTCGAGTTTCGAGGTCAGGCCCTTGAAGTCGCCGATCCCATCGCCGTTGTCGTCGCGAAACGCCCTGACGTGGGCCTCGTAGATGATGGCGTCGTGATACCAGGCACTTTGATCAGACGAAATAGTCGAATCCTTCCTCCGTGCGCATCTGTCCCCGGATGGCGAACACGTGGGCGGGGATCCCCCCTGGGTCCAGCTGCACGAAGTTGTGGCGGCCGTCCCACTGGTAGCGGCGGTCGGTGAGGCGGTCTTGCACCGCGTATCGCTGTGATGGGTCGATCCCGAGCGCGTCGAGGTCGAGATCGACCCACCCCGATTGGGTGTGATGAGGGTCGAGGCTGACCACGACCAACACCAAGTCGTCCCCGGCTCGTTTCGAGTAGCAGAGGATCATCTCGTTGTCGGTCGGGTGGAACACGAGACCGTGGCGACGCTGCAGGGCAGGATGAGCCCTACGAACCCGGTTGACCTGGGAGATGACCGGGGCGAGAGAATCGGCGCGGTCGAGGTCCCAGTCTCGGACCTGATACTTCTCCGAGTCGAGGTACTCCTCCGACCCCTCGCGCAACGGGCGATGTTCCATCAACTCGAAGGCAGGACCGTAGATCCCGCAGGCGGGGCTCAGGGTGGCGGCGAGCACGTAACGAGATATGAACGCGGCCCTCCCCCCGGTCTGCAGTTCCTCGGTGAGGATGTCCGGGGTGTTGGGCCAGAACGAGGGGCGGAAGAAGTCTGCCACCTCGGCGAGGTCCGCCATGTACTGGGTCAACTCCGACTTGGTGCTGCGCCATGCGAAGTAGGTGTATGACTGGTTGAACCCGGCCTTGGCGAGTCGATGCATGACCGCCGGTCGGGTGAACGCCTCCGCCAGCAGGATCACGTCGGGGTGCTCTGTGCGCAGTTCGGGGATGACCCACTCCCAGAAGGGGAACGACTTGGTATGCGGATTGTCGACACGAAATATGCGGATGCCCTCACCGATCCAGTGCTCGAAGACTCCCTTCAGCGCCGTCCATAGCCCCTCTGCGTCGCTGGTCTCGAAATCGAGCGGGTAGATGTCCTGGTACTTCTTCGGGGGGTTCTCGGCAAACTGGATGGTTCCGTCGGGGCGATGTCGGAACCACTCGGGATGCTCGGTCACCCAAGGGTGGTCCGGGGAGCACTGGAAGGCGATGTCGAGGGCGAGCTCGATGTCGCGGGCGGCGGCAGCATCCCGGAGGGTTCGAAAGTCCTCGATCGTCCCCAGATCGGGGTTGATGGCGGTGTGACCACCCTGTTGGGATCCGATCGCCCAAGGGACACCGGGGTCGTCGTCACCGGAGACCACTGCGTTGTTGGCCCCTTTGCGGTATGTCGTGCCGATGGGGTGGATCGGGGGGAGATAGAGGACGTCGAAGCCCATGTCGGCGATGTAGTCGAGGCGATCCTCTACGTCGGCGAAGGTGCCGTGCTCACCCTCCTTCTTCGACCACGACCGGGGGAACAGCTCATACCACGTCGAGAAAACCGCCTTCTCCCGGTCGACGACCACGGGCCACCGGGTCGACGACCTGGTCTCGCGCGATCGATCGGGGTAGCGCCGGGCGAGGGCAGTGGCCTTCTCGGACGTGCCTGCGGAGAGCCTGGCGTCGGGATCGAGAGACGCGTCTACCAGAGAGGCGGCCACCGAGAGGAGCTCGTCATCGTCTCCACTTCTGGCCCTCTGTGATGCCTCCGTGTAGAGCCTGGCTCCGATCTCGAGCTCCACCGCCAGATCGACCCCCGCCTCGGCCTTCTTCCGGATGCCCGAGAGCCAGCTCTCGAAGTGGTCGACCCATCCCGCGATCTCGAATTGCCACAGGCCGAGCTCGTCCGGCGTGAAGCCGGCCCGCCAGCGATCGTTTCCGAGGAATTCCATCGGGATCTCGGTCCAGCCCCGGGTGGACACCCGTTGGTAGCGGACCACGCAACGCACCACGTCGTGGCCGTCGGCGAAGACGTCCGCCTCGACATCGATCGGATCACCCAGGGTCGACTTCGCCGGGAACGAACCCCCATCGACCTGGGGTGATACCGATTCGATGACGACTCGTTTGTCGGTAGCCCAGGACTTGGCCATCACCGTCGAATCTAGCGAGACCCCTACCGAGCGCCAGATGTATCGCCCGATGTGGTTCGCAGATACGGCATCACGGACGACTCGAACACGTCACGGCCAGTCCTGTCGTCGACGTTGGACCGCGCCCGCTCGAGGATCTCGAGGAAGCCGGGCTCGAGGTCGCGCCCCAGGGCCCGTCGGGCCAGATCGATCACCCGGCCGGCGTGTCGCAGCACGAAGACGGCCTCGAGGCCGGAGATGTCGTCGAAGAACCAGCCGCACGAGGTGTACATGAGCATCGCCCGATGCTGGATCTCCAGCAGGTCTAGTGCGAGCTGCCGCTTCTCTTCGGAGAGGCCATCATGGGCGTGGTCGTCGAGGAAGTCGCCGGCAGACCTGCCCAGGATGACTTCGATGTAACTGTCACGGGCCGCCCAGGGGTCGGCGAGGACCGTCGCGCCCAGCGACTCGAAGTCGTCGATGAGCCCGTCGCGGAGTAAATCGAGGGCGGCCCGGAGGTGGGATCGCCACTCCTGGTTCCAATCGGGGTTCTGGCCGGTGTGACATCCGCAGTCGGCGCGCCAGCGGTCGATGCCGTGAGCACAGCTCCAGGAGGTGCCTTCGATGATGCGGACCACACGCGTGGGGGCGTGCTTGGCGAGGAAGGCCGCGTAGTTGGTCAGCTCGACGTCAGGGTCGGCTTCGAGGTCCTCGACCGCCCGGGCCAACGCCATCTCGCCGTGTCGATGGTGATGGCCGTAGGTCTCTCCGTCGGTGGCCACATGTGAGAGGTGGGCTTCGCCGTTGGGCTCTCCCAGGGACTGGACCAGGCGCTTGGCCAGGATCGACCCGTCCTCGAGGACGCCGTTGAACGCGATCTCCTGAGACAGCGGTCCGTTGTAGAAGAAGACGGAGATGCTCTTGCCCCCGAACAGCCGCACCGTGTACGGCACCCTGGTGTCGATCGTGCCTCCCACCACGTCGACCCACTCCCCCTGGTCGAGGACAGCCGCGGCCTGGTAGGGGGAGAGGATGGTGTAGGCGATCCCCGCGTCTGCCATGAGCTCGAGACTCTCCAGGTCGACGGCGGTCTCCGGCAGCCACATGCCCTCGGGCTCTCTTCCGAAGCGATGATGGAAGTCGGCGATCCCCCACAGGATCTGGGTCCGCTTGTCTCTCCGGTTGGAGAGCGGCATGATCGTGTGGTTGTAGGTGTGGGCCACCGCCGTGCCGTGACCGTCGAATCGCTCTCTTGAGGCGGCATCGGCTGCGATGATCCGCTGATAGGTCTCGGGCTCGTGCTCCTCCAGCCAGTCGAGCAGCGTCGGTCCCCAGTCTGAGCTCACCCACTCGTAGTTGTTGACACGGCGTCGAACGGTGCCGTCCTCACCGAGGATCGCAGCCCTGGTGTTGGGCTCGTAGCACTCGGCGGTGATGCGCTCGTTCCAGTTGGCGTAGGGCGCCGCCGAGGGCTGGACCCCCACCTCTCCGGTGAACGGGTTCTCTCGCGGCGGCTGATACCAATGGCCATGGATGCAGACGTAGCTGTTGTTGCTCAATACAGGACCTGAATTCTAGGAGGCCGGACCCGAAATCCCCGCCCTACTCCCCTTCCCCGCCGTTGTCGGAATCGCGTGGGAACTGCTTCAACACCAAGGTCGCCAGCGGGGGAAGGGTCAGGTCGATCGACTGCGGTCTCTCGTGATGGGGCACCGGCAGGGGCCCGGTGTCCACCGCTCCGAGATTCCCCTGACCCGACCCGCCGTAGACCTCAGAATCGGTGTTGAGGATCTCGACCCAAATGCCCGGGCCCGGAACCCCGACCCGGTAGCCGGTCCTCGGCACCGGGGTCAGGTTGTGGATCACGAGGAGGGTCTCATCGTCATCAGACCGGCGGAGGTAGGCCAGGACACTGTTCTCCGAGTCGTTGACCACCGCCCACTCGAATCCCTCCGGCCGGCAGTCGGTCTCGTGCAGTGCCGGGTAGTCCCGATAGATGCGGTTCAGGTCCCCGACCAGACGCGAGATGCCTCCATTGAGCTCGCGCTCGGCGAGAGCCCAATCCACCTGGCCTTCGTGTGCCCACTCCGTGGCCTGTCCCAGCTCACCCCCCATGAACAGGAGCTTCTTCCCCGGCTGGGTCCACATCTGGGCGAGAAGGAGGCGGAGATTGGCGAACTTCTGCCACTCGTCGCCCGGCATCTTCCCGACCAGGGAGCCCTTGCCGTGGACCACCTCGTCGTGAGAGAGCGGAAGCATGAAGTTCTCGGTGAACGCATACACCGCCCGGAAGGTGAGCCGATGGTGGTGGTAGCTGCGGTGGATGGGGTCGTTGGACATGTACTCGAGCGTGTCGTGCATCCAACCCATGTCCCACTTCATGCCGAACCCGAGGCCGCCGAGGAAGGTGGGTCGGGACACCATCGGCCACGCCGTCGACTCCTCGGCGATGGTCTGGACATCGGGATAGTTGAGGTAGACGGTCTCGTTGAGCCTCCTCAGGAAGGCGATGGCCTCGAGGTTCTCCCGACCACCGTGGACGTTCGGGGCCCACTCCCCCTCCTCGCGTGAGTAGTCGAGATAGAGCATCGAGGCCACTGCATCGACCCGGAGGCCGTCGATGTGATACCTGTCCAGCCAGAAGAGAGCGTTGCTGATGAGGAAGGAGGGGATCTCGGTTCGCCCGTAGTTGAAGATGAGCGTTCCCCAGTCGGGGTGGTATCCCTGTCGGGGATCGGCGTGCTCGAAGAGGTGGGTCCCGTCGAAGTAGCCGAGGCCGTGCTCGTCGTTGGGGAAGTGCGAGGGCACCCAGTCGAGGATCACCCCGATACCCGCCTGGTGGAACGCGTCGACCAGGGCCATGAAGTCCTGCGGGGTCCCGTATCGGGAGGTGGGGGCGAAGTACCCGGTGGTCTGATAACCCCAGGAGCCGTAGAAGGGGTGCTCGGCGATGGGGAGGAACTCGACGTGGGTGAACCCGAGATCCGCCACGTATCCCGGGAGCTGCTCCGCCATCTCTCGAAAGGTGAGGGGACGGGCTCCCTCACCCCTTCTCCAGGACCCGAGATGAGCCTCGTACACGCTCATCGGCGCCTGCAACGAGTTGCGTTCGCCACGTCCCGTCATCCAACTGTCGTCGCCCCAGTGATAGTCGAGGCCCCACACCTTGGATGCGGTGTCGGGTGGCGTCTCGTGGTGGAAGCCGAAGGGGTCTGCCTTCTCGACGCGGTATTCGCCATTGGTGATGTGGTACTTGTAGGTAGCGGCCGGCCCGGCCTCGACCACCACTCCCTCCCAGATGCCCGACAAACCGCGGGGTATCAGCGGATCGCTGTCCGGGTTCCAGCCGTTCCAGTCCCCGATCACCGAGACCCGGTCGGCGCTGGGCGCCCAGACGGCGAAGTAGGTCCCTTCGTCGGTGGGGTGGGCCCCCAGCTTCTCGTAGAGCCGGTAGTGAGTCCCCTCGTTCCAGAGATAGAGGTCTTCTTCGGTGAGTCGTGATTCGATCTGTTTCCGGGCGGTCACTGCTGACGAGGCTAACTACCCGCGGAGAGTGTCCAGCCAGCGACCGGCGACCTCGAAGAAGGGCTCAGACCGCCGCTCGAGCAGGTCGACGATGCGGTTGGTCTCCGACAATGCGGTGCCGATCATTTCCTCGGTGTATCCGTATCGCACCTGGTGGACCTGGAACTCGTCCTCGTCCTGGACCTCGATGGTCCCGTCCCGATGGACCGCGACGTCGAGGTCGAGATCGACCATCTCGTAGCGGCTCCCGGACACCCACACCGGAGGGGTGACGATGTCGACGAAGTGGGTGTACCGATGATGGTTGTCGCCGTTGTAGTGGAGGTGCCACCACTCGTCTCGCGGGACGCAGAAGACGGCGTCTCCCCCGGTGGGGCGAAACGACTCCTCGCCCTTCCAGCACGACGTGCCCGCGGGGACTCCTATCCAGTCGCCCCACTCGTCCTCCCCGAGCCGGTGCGCCTCGAACCCCCAATGGAGGATGTCGGGATACTTGAAGAACTGGACGGTGACGGGTCGACTCATGTGGTCGAATCCGTGGTCACGGCGGCCTGCGGCCCGGTCTCCGGCGTGGAGGTGACGAACGAGACTGCCCACAATGCCAGGGCGAAGAACCCCAACGCCAGCACGGTGTGGACCAGTTTGAAGGGGAGAGACCCATCCCCGATCCAGCTGACGATCAGGCTCCGGACCCAGAGCACCACGGTGAAGACCGAGAACAGGACCAGTGCCGGCCGACGAGCCGGCTCCAGCTGGGGGGCGAGCAGGGCGGCGACGGCGAAAGCACCGACGAACAGCGAGCCGCCGATGCGCAACCAGGCGCCCAGCCCTTCCTCGCTGGTGAGGAGTCCGATCCGCCCGCCCCAGGCGACGAGCGTCCATGCTCCGATGGCGACGGCCAGTGCGACTCTCATCCGCCGATGTAGGACATCTCCACCGGGACGGCGAGCCGGGCTGTATTGGACGACCTGATCTCCGAGTAGCGATCGTCGCGTTTGGCCCACACCTCGTCGATGGTCGTGCCCAGGTCACCGCCGGAGCGGATCACGTCGCGGAGACTGGTCCCCGCCGAGGCGAACAAACAGGTATAGAGCGTCCCTTCCGCCGAGATCCGAGCCCGGGTGCACGAGCCGCAGAACGGCTTGGTGACGGAGGCGATGATGCCGACCTCCCCGCTCCCATCGCGGTACCTGAACCTGTTGGCCACCTCACCCGGGTAATTGGGAGGAATCGGCTCCAGCGGCATCTCCGCATCGACCCACTCGATCATCTCGTCGGCCGGCACCACGTCGTCCAGACGCCAACCGTTGCTGTTGCCGACATCCATGTACTCGATGAACCTGACGATGTGTCCGGTGCCCTTGAAGTGGCGGGCCATGTCGACCACGGCGTGCTCGTTGACGCCTCTCTTGACGACCGCGTTGATCTTGATCGGCCCCAGCCCCGCCTCCGCGGCGACATCGATCGCCTCGAGGACCGTGCCGACCGGGAACCCGACGTCGTTCATCGCCTGGAACGTAGGCTCGTCCATGGCGTCGAGACTCACAGTCACCCGGTTGAGACCCGCCTCGACCAGAGCCTCCGCTTTGCGGGCGAGCAGGGAACCGTTGGTGGTGAGGGTGAGATCCCTGATCCCGTCGACGCCGGCGATCATCGCCACCAGGTCTTCGACACCTTTGCGGAGGAGGGGCTCACCTCCGGTGATCCTCACCTTCTCCACCCCCCTGTCGACGAAGTGGCGGACCACGGACGTGATCTCCTCGAAGGTGAGCAGCTGGTCCCGGGGCAGGAACTCGTGGCCGGGCCCGAACACTTCCTTCGGCATGCAGTAGGTGCATCGAAAGTTGCATCGGTCGGTCACCGAGATCCGGAGATCCCGCAACTGCCGATCGAAGAGGTCGGTGGCGACGGTCATCTGACGCGAAGACTAAGCGGCTATCGTCGCAACTGATTGGGCGTAGCGGCTCAACGCGCCGAAAATGGGTTCGTCATGGGTTTGTTCAGCAAGCGGATCAAGGCGCAGAAGATCAGGAGCGCCGCAGACTTCGAGACCGCTCTGACCTCGGGCAAGCCCGTGTTCGTCGACTTCTGGAAGACCAACTGTCAGCCCTGTCGGGTGATGGACGGGATCGTCGATGAGCTGGCGGACGAGTTCTCGGACCGGGCGGTGGTTCTCAAGGCGGGACTCGACGACGTGCCGGATCTCTTCTCGAGGTTCAAGGTGCGATCCACCCCGACATTCGTCTTGGTGACACCGAGAGACGGCGGGCTCCATCAGCGATTCCGTCAATCGGGCTTGGTCAAGAAGGACCAGCTCGTGAACCAGCTGCAACGGGCGGTGGAAGCAGGCTGATCGCCGCCACCACGTGACTAGTCATCTGGTGTGGCTTGGGAATGGCCCCCAAGTACCTGGCCGTCCCGTCGATGAGAACCTTGTCATGCAACTGAACTTCCTGACCAGGCGTCGGCCGACCACCACTCACTGCGAGCACACCTCGGAGGTTCGGCTCGAGATCGCCGGTCTCAACCGGTCGGTGTGCGAATTCTGCGGCAGGGTGAGCGTCGAGTATCTCGGTGACCACCTCAGCTCGCGGCGGTCTCAGGAGCTGGTGGTGATCAGCCCGGACGAGGCCGATCCCGACTCCGACGACTGAGTCGTCCCGGCCTTGATCCACGCTCCCAGACCCAGGGGGAGCAACAACAGCGGGACCAGCCATCCGATCACCGGCAGGTACCAGACCAGTCCCGCCGTGATCGACCCGACCAATATCGCTCCGTAGAGATCCAGCTTCTTGACCAGGACTGCTCCGAGCCATCCGGCTGCCGGCGCCCCGGCTATCAGGGTCAGGGCGAAAACCAGACCGACCAACGCCAGCATCAGAGGCAACAGCACCACCAGGAGCGGAAACGCCGCCGCGGCAGGAGCGAACTGGAGGATCACAGCGGATGCTGCCCCAACCAGGAGAGGAGAGAAGAGGATCGCCGCGCCGGTCATCCATCTCCGCACCGGATGATGACGCACTTGTGCTACTGCGGCACTGGTACGGCCAGGCCACCCGTAGGCGACACTCAGCGCGGCCACCGACAGCATGACGACGATGAGGAAACGTCCCAGGATCCAGAGTGCCCTCACCCTCAGGTTCGGTGGCAGTGGGCTCTTGTTCACGACCACACCATCGACCTGGGCACGCTCCAACCCCACCGCCTCGGCATGTGATCGATAGCCCAGGTCTCTGGCGACCGTGAGGTCGCCCACGATCTCCAACCTTGTCACGGTCACGTCGACGTCTCCTCGCACCGTTCCGGCCAGGTCGAGGTGACGGATGGTTCCGGTGAGGTCGGCTCCGATCGTCCCCAGGGCAGTGGCGTTCCATGACCACACCAGCACATCTCCTCCGATCTGTGCGGTCGGGGTGAGCTCGATCCCAACGGCAGTCGCCACCACGTCAGAGCCCACGTCACCCGAGACCGTGAGCCGGTTGCCGGCCATCCTCACCGTCTTCTCCACCTTCCCGTTCACCGTCACGGTGGGCGCCACCGCGATGAGCGAGCCGGTGACCGTGCCATTCACGATCACTTCCTCCGCGGCGAAGGCCACCAGGTCGCCGTCGAGAGTCCCGTCGACGATCACTCGAATCGCACCCGCGTAGAGATCGCCGGGGAAGACCGTTCCCTCGCGGATGATCACGAACTGGGAGCTCGATGTCTCCGCCGCCAGGGCCGGGAGCGCGGGACCGGCCAAGGCCAGGGCAGTCAGGACTGCTGCCAACGCCCCCTTAGAGCGGCAACGCATCGGCGGCGAAGCTCAGGAGCGACCCGGGGAGGATGCCCCAGAGGAGTGTGGTGCCCACCGCGGCGACGAGGACCCACCTGGCCGGGCCGGGGACCTCCACGGCGGCCTCCTCGCTGTCGTCCATGTACATCATCACCATGATCCGCAGGTAGAAGGCGAAAGCGATCACCGAGGCCACCACCGCCAGCACCACCAGCCACTGGTGACCGGTGCTCCAGGCCTGGGCGAAGACACCGAACTTGGCGATGAAGCCAGAAGTGACCGGGAGGCCGGCCATGCCGAGGAGGAGGACGGTGAATGAGCCGGCCAGCAGGGGGCTCCTCCTGCCCAGGCCCCGGTAGGCGTCCAGGTCGGACTCGGAGTTGTCGGCACCACTGACCACGGCGACCACGGCGAAGGCACCCACTAGCTGGAGTGCGTACACCACCACGTAGAAGAGGATCCCCGCGGTGGTGCCTCCGACGACACCGGTCATGATGAAGCCGGCGTGGGCCACACCCGAGTAGGCCAGCATTCGTCGCACGTCCTGTTGGACCAGGGCGAGGATCGAGCCGAGCAGCATCGAAAGCGCAGCGATGCCGGAAACGATGGGAAGCCAGCTGTGGTCGAGAGACTCGAGACCCGTGAGGAGGATGCGTGCGATCGCCACGAAGCCGGCGATCTTCGCCATCGCCGCCATGTAGCCGACGAGACCGGCCGGAGCGCCCTGGTAGACGTCGGGGGCCCAGGAATGGAACGGGGCCGCCGACACCTTGAAGCCCAAGCCCACGACCACCAACCCGAGTCCGATCAGGATCACAGCCGGTGACAAGACCACGAACCGGGAGAAGAATCCACGCATCGCCAGCAGCTCGAAGTGGCCGGTGCCCGCGTAGAGGAGAGCAACGCCGTAGATGAAGATGGCCGATGCGAACGAGCCCAGGAGGAAGTACTTGATGGCGGCCTCGTCCGACCGTGCCCGCTCTCGTGACATCCCAGCCAGCACGTAGAGGGCGATCGAGCCGACCTCGAGGCCGAGAAACATCATCACCAGGTTGTTGGAGGCCACCATGATCGAGAAACCCGCCGTCGCCAGCAGCACCAGGGCGATCGTCTCCGCGCCACGTCGGCCCAGCCCCTCGATGTATCGCCACCCGGCGAGCAAGCCGAAACCGGTGACGGCGAGCAGGGCGAAACGACCGAAGACGGCGAGCCCGTCCATGACCACCAGACCAGAGAACACGATCAGCTCGCCTGGAGTGCCGAACGAGAACGCGTCACCCGCCTGAATCCACTGGATCACCGAGAAGATGCCGGCGACCACGACCGACACCCCCGCCACAGCTCCGAGCACGTTGGCCCGGAGCTTCCATTGGACGTCGATCAAGAGGACCGCGGCGGCTCCGAGTGCCAGGATCAGCTCGGGGAGGATCGCGATCCAGGAGATCTCCGGGGTAACCACTCAGTCACCTCCTGCGACGAAGACATCGCCGAGACGCCCCGGCTCGGGAACCTGATAATCGGTGGAGGCTTCGATGTGGTCCAACACCGCCTCGGTCGACGGGGCGATCTTGTCGAGGAGGAGGTTCGGGTAGAGGCCGAGCAGGAGGACCAACGCGGCCAGCGGGGCGAGTAGGGATATCTCCCGGATCGAGAGATCGGAGAGCACCTTGTTCTCCTCCTTCTCGGGCACGCCGGTGAAGACACGCTCGTACGCCCAGAGCAGATAGATGGCGGCGAGGATCACCCCGGAGGCGGCGATGATCGCCAGTACCGGGAGGGTGGCGTAGCTGCCCACCAGCACCAGGAACTCACCGACGAAGCCGTTGAGGCCGGGAAGGCCGATGGAGGCGAAGATCATGAACAAGAAGAACCCCGCGTATATGGGCATCACCTTCTGCAGACCGCCGAACTCCGAGATCTTCTTGGTGTGTCGCCGGTCGTAGATCATTCCGACGAGGAGGAAGAGGGCCCCGGTGGTGAGACCATGATTGACGTTCTGGATGACCGCCCCCTGCAGGCCCCCCGAGGTCAGGGCGAAGGTGCCGAGCACGATGAACCCGAGGTGGCTGACCGAGGAGTAGGCCACCAGCTTCTTCAGGTCGGGCTGGACTATGGCCACCGCGGCTCCGTAGACGATTCCGATCACGGCGAGGATTCCCATGATCCAGACCGCGTCGACCGAGGCCTCCGGAAACAGGGCCAGGTTGAAACGCAGCAAGCCATACGTGCCCAGTTTCAGCAGGACACCGGCCAGCAGCACAGAGCCGGCCGTCGGGGCCTCGGTGTGGGCGTCGGGCAGCCACGTGTGGAGGGGGAAGAGCGGAACCTTGATTGCGAAAGCCAGAGCGAATGCGGCGAACAGCCAGCGCTCCGCACCGACGCTCAAGTCGACGTTCATCAGGTCGGACAATGCGAAGGTGACGGCCCCGAACTGCTGGCCGTGCGCGATCGCCATGGCGATGATCCCGGCCAGCATCAACGCCGATCCGAGGGCGGTGTAGATGAAGAACTTCATCGCCGCGTAGATGCGCCGATCGCTCCCCCAGATCCCGATGATGAAATACATCGGGATCAGGATCGCCTCGAAGAACACGAAGAAGAGGAAGAGGTCGAGGGAGAGGAAGACTCCGATCATCCCCGCCTCGAGGAGCAGCGTGTAGACGACGAACTCCTTCGCCCGACGGGTGATCGCGGTCGAGGCGGCCAGGGCCACCGGCACCAGGATGGTGGTGAGGACGACCATCGGCATCGATATCCCGTCGACACCGAGATTCCATGCGATCCCCCAGGGCTCGTACCAGGGGTGGAGCTCCGTGAACTGATATGCGGCGACGGGCTCGAATACCGCGAAGAGGTAGAGAGCCAGACCAAGGGGGAGCACCGAGACAGTGATGCCGAGAGGCAGATGCAGCTCGGTGCGTCGCCGTGGGGTCAACCCGACCACGATCGCCCCCAGCACCGGCAGCAGGATGAGCCACGTCAACATGTCGACGCCCTCGGCGTCAGGCCGTTTCCTCCCCCAGCGAACGGAGTGAGCGTTGGGGGAGGTGTCGGCGAAGCCGACGGAGGGGGCTGCGGAAATCGAGAGACGATCATCATGAGGCTGCTACCAGCCAGATCAGGACCACCACGGTGCCGGCGAGGAAGAGGGCACCATAGTTGCGGACGAAACCGGTCTGCAGCGGGCGGGCCCAATCGCCCAGATCTCGCACCAGACGCCCCACCCCGTTCACTGCACCGTCGATGACGGGGAGATCGATGGCGAAGGCGGCGATCTCGGCGGCCTTTCGACCCGGGGTGACGATCACCCGTCCGTAGATGTCGTCGATCCGATAGGCGTCCTGCCAGGTGCCCCATAGCGGCTCGAAGCCGTGTTCGAACGCCTCCCAGTTGCGCTGTGGCTGGCGGTAGGTGAGGAAGGCGGCGGTGGCGCCGGCCAGGCCGGCGACGACCGAGAGACCGGCGAGGAGGGCGAACATCCCCAGGCCCTCCGGCGGATGCTGCAGGGTCACCATCTCGAAGGCGGGCTCGAGGAAGTGCTCCAGAGTGAGACGGAACGGGGTGTTGATCAGCCCCCCGACCACCGACAGGACCGCGAGCACCACGAGAGGGACCGTCATCACCCGAGGCGACTCGTGAGGCTCGACTCCCTCATCCCACCGCGGCTCGCCCAGGAACACCATCACCCACTGCCGGGTCATGTAGAAGGCCGTGATGAGTGCGGTGATCAACCCCACCACCCAAAGCACCGAGAACCAGCCACCGCGGGCGAAGGCCGAGGCCAGGATCTCGTCCTTCGACCAGAAGCCGGCCAGCGGCGGGATGCCGGCGATGGCGATTGTGGCGATGCCCATCGTCCACGCAGTCACCGGCATCTTCTTGAGTAGGCCACCCATCTTGTGCATGTCCTGTTCGTCTCTCATGGCGTGGATCACCGAGCCGGCACCGAGGAAGAGGAGCGCCTTGAAGAAGGCGTGGGTCATCAGATGGAAGATTCCGGCGACGTATGCGGTGGCCCCCACGGCCAGGAACATGTATCCGAGCTGGGAGACCGTCGAGTAGGCGAGCACCTTCTTGATGTCGCGTTGGGCCAGGGCGATGGATGCGGCCCATATCGCGGTGAGGGCACCGACAGTGGCCACCGTCACCTGGGCCACCGTGGACAGCTCGAAGATCGCGGCCGACCTGGCGATCAGATAGACGCCGGCGGTCACCATCGTCGCCGCGTGGATCAGCGCCGACACGGGGGTGGGGCCCTCCATTGCATCCGGCAACCAGACGTAGAGGGGAATCTGGGCCGACTTGCCGGCCGCCCCGACGAGGAAGAGGAGGCCGACGGCAGTGGCCAGACCCGTGGTCAGCTCGGAGCCGGCTCGCTCGAATATGCCGCCGTAGGAGAGGGTCCCGAAAGTGGTGAAGACGATCATCAGCCCGACCATGAACCCGAAATCGCCGATCCGGTTGACCACGAAGGCCTTCTTCGCCGCCGGGGCCGGGCCCGGCCGCGTGAACCAGAACCCGATCAGGAGATATGAGCACAGACCGACCAGCTCCCAACCGAGGAAGAGCATGGCGTAGTTACCCGCCAGGACCAGGGTGAGCATCGAGACGGCGAAGAGGTTGAGGTAGGTGAAGAAACGGGAGAACCGCTCATCTTCGTGCATGTACCCGATGGCAAAGACATGGATGAGGGTTCCCACACCGGTGACGATGAGAGCCATGAGGGCCGAGAGCGGATCCCAGAGGATCTCGAAATTGGCTCCGATCGCCGGCATCCATTCCCAGAGGACGACGGTCTCGCCGTGCTCTCCCCCCTTGATGAACGGCACCGCGGCGATCGCGCCCACCAGGAACGACCCACCGATCCCGGCGCTGGCCAGCCACCCCGAGAGCGGCTCTTTCAAGTAGCGCCCGAAGAAGTGGAGGAACACCGCCCCGGCTAGAGGCAGGGCGATGACCAGCCAGAGGAAATCGATCATGTCGACCTCCTTCTGTGCGCCCCAGAGCCGATATACCGGCTCCCATGCATTAGGAAACAGTTCACCCTCTCATCTCCGACAACTCGTCGACCGACGCCGAGGACCGGAGACGGAAGATGGAGACGATGATGGCCAGGCCGACCACGACCTCGGCCGCGGCCACGACCAGGATGAAGAACACCGCCACCTGCCCGTTGATGTCGTTGAGCGCCCGTCCCGCCGAGATCAGGGTGAGGTTGACTGCGTTGAGCATCAACTCGATGCACATGAAC
The DNA here is from genome assembly GCA_964645875.1 of uncultured Acidimicrobiaceae bacterium. GTDB lineage: Bacteria > Actinomycetota > Acidimicrobiia > Spongiisociales > ZC4RG35 > JANQRA01. The sequence goes on along the minus strand of CAZYCX010000057.1, from coordinate 1,586 downwards.
ATGATGAGGGCGTTGCGACGCAGCAGCATGCCCACCGCCCCGACGAAGAAAAGGGCGGACGCCAGACCCATGTACCAGCCCGGATCGACCATCAGCTCTCTCTCCGGCGATAGTGGGCGAGGGCAATCGCTCCCGCCGCGGCGATGGTGAGGAGGAGCGCGGTGGCTTCGAAGGCGAGGATCCAGTCGGTGAACAGCGGCCGGGCCACCGCCTCGACGGTGCCGATGGTGGCCTCCGGGACGGTCGTGGTCGCTGCCGGCACCCAGTCGAAGTCGCCGAAAAAGGTGAGACCGGCGGCGAACAGGATGATGACCCCGGCCACCGCGCCGACGATCCAACGCTGGAAGGGCAGCGGCTCTTCCCGGGTCTCGTCCTGGTCGACTCCGATGAGCATGATCACGAATAGGAAGAGGGTGAGGACCGCCCCGGCATAGACGATGACCTGGACCGCAGCCACGAGGTGGGCCAGCTGCACCACATAGAGGACGGCCACCGCGAGCAGCGTCGCCAACAGACCCAGGGCCGAATGGACCGGGTTGCGGGACACGACGACGGTCACCGCTCCCACCAGGGCGACCAGGGCCAGCACGATGAACAGCAGGGCCTCAATCATCGGAAGGCTCCGAACGGGCGTCGATCTCGTCCTGGCTCGGCTCGGGGTCCCACGAGGCAGGGCCGGGGGTGTCCTGCCACATCTTGATGCCCTCGTAGGCCGCACTCCCCGCCGAAGCAGTGGCCCGCAGCCATCCGTCGGCAGTGAGCAGCTCGTCGTGGTCGATCAGAGGATCGTCAGGGAACATGTGCGGGACGTTCCCCTGCCGGTCCATGAGCAGCTCGTCGCGGGTGTAGATCGAGTCGGCGCGGTTGGTCGTCGAGAACTCGAAGAGATGGGTCATCGTGATCGCCTCGGTGGGACACGCCTCCACGCAGAGACCACAGAAGATGCATCGCAGCATGTTGATCTCGTACACGTAGCCGTAGCGCTCTCCCGGAGACGTGGGGTCGTTCGGGTCGTTCTCACGCCCCCGGACGTATATGCAGTCGGCCGGGCAGGCACCGGCGCACAGCTCGCACCCGATGCACTTCTCCATCCCGTCCGGATACCGGTTGAGCACGTGGCGTCCGTGGAAACGCTGCGGCTTCTGCCGCTTCTCATGTGGGTACTCGGTGGTGACCATCTCGCGGCCGGTGATGGTCCGCAGCATCGTGCCGCCGGTCACCCGCAGACCCTTGAGGAGCTCAGTGATCAGACCCATGCGCTACCCCCAGGGCATCCCGAATTGGCGAAAACCGATGGCGACACCCGAGACGACGATCCAGGTGAGGGCGGCGGGAATCAGCCGCTTCCAGCCGAGAGACATCAACTGGTCGTAGCGGAGACGGGGAAGCGTGGCCCGCAGCCAGAAGAATATGAAGACGATGAAGTAGGTCTTGAGCAGAAACCACACCGTGGGCAGGATCGCCGAGACGAACGCCGGGAGTGTTCCCTCCCACGTGGGGCCGTTCCAGCCCCCGAGGAACAGCGTCGCAGCGATCGCCGACATCGAGAAGATGTTGACGTACTCGGCGAGGAAGAACATGGCGAA
>CAZYCX010000056.1:0-17613 GCA_964645875.1 uncultured Acidimicrobiaceae bacterium | reverse complement strand
ACTGCCGGCCAGCTGCGGGCCCGGGTCGCCCGGCTGGTGTTGGAGGCCGACCCTGACGGGTCGAAGTCTTCATACCAGGCGGGGTTGGCTGACCGGAAGGTGGTGACTCTTGCCAACCCTGATCTGACCGCCAACTTCAACATCGGCTCGGCGGACCCGGCAGCGGTCGCCGCGGCGAGACGACACGTCGAGGAGATGGCCCGGCAGATCAGATCCATCGACGACACTGGCCGCAGCCTGGACCAGATCCGAGCCGACGTCGCCTTGGACCTGCTCTCCGGCAGATGCGGGCATTACAAGCACGCCAACCGGGTCGGTGCCGGCCGTACCAATGTGACCGTCCCGGTCGAAACCCTGGCCGGCCTGTCCGACGCTCCCGGCGACCTGGACGGGTTCGGGCCGGTGATCGCAGAGATCGCCCGCAAAACCGTGATGGAGAACATCGACGGAGAATGGGTTTTCACCGTCACCGACCAAGGACGGCCCGTCGCCACCGGAACCCTGGCCCGACGGCCCACCATCTCCCAACAACGACACATCCAAGCGGCCTATCCCACCTGCGTGTTCCCCGGATGCCGTTACGACGCCTACCACTGCGACCTCGACCACCGCCGACCCCACTCCCAAGGCGGCGCCACCCACAACGACAACCTCGGACCCCTCTGCCGCCACCACCACATGGTCCGCCACCACACACCATGGCAGCTCCAACGGCTACCCAACGGCGACCACCAATGGACCAGCCCCCTCGGCCACACCTACATAAGAAGACGCGGACCGCCGGAGTGAGCATTCGAAGCTAGTCCGGAGCAGCCGCCACCCGTCCGTTCACGATCAGCACACCCTCGTCGGTGAGACGTCTCGCCTGACCTGTCTCCACCGGGGTACGGATCCGGCCGCCGGCTCCGACCACTCGCCACCAGGGGAGACCCTCGGACTTGCTCAACAGCGTTCCCACCGCCCGGCCCGCACCCGGGAATCCGGCCTCGGCGGCCACCTCGCCATAGGTCACCACGTCACCCGGCTCGAGAGACTCGATGACCGCGATCACCGCCTCCTCGAAGTCCGTCACAGGGTTCCGAAGAGACGGTCTCCCATGTCACCGAGCCCGGGGGCGATGTAGAAGCTCGGGTTCAGTTCCCGATCGAGCGAAGCTGCGACCACCCGTACGTCCGGGTGGGTTTCCTCGATCATCTTCACCCCCTCCGGGGCGGCGACCACACAGACCGCCACGATGTCTCTGGCGCCGTTTTCCTTCACCTTGTCGATGGCCCACGACAGCGACCCTCCGGTGGCCAGCATCGGCTCGAGGACCAGCACCCGTGCCGACGACAGCTCCGGGAATTTGGTGTAGTACTCCATCGGCTCGGCTGTCTCCTCGTTGCGCTGCACGCCTGCGAAGCCGATGGTGGCATCCGCCACCAGGGTGAGCACCGAGTGCAGGAGCCCCAGCCCGGCGCGCAGCACCGCAACCGCCACGACGGGACGTCGGAGCCGCATGCCGGTGGTCGGCTCCAGTGGAGTCACGATGTCCACTTCGTCTGTCGACATGTCCGACAACGCCTCGGCGACCAGGAGGTACCCGAGCCGTTCGGCAATCTGGCGGAACTCGGGCGGCTGGGTGTCTTTGTTGCGCAGGATCGTCAGCAGATCGACGGCGAGCGGATGATCGAGGATCGTGATCGACATGATGTGCGAGCCTACGACATCGACGTCTGTCTGGTCGTCGCGTGCTACGGAGAGATGACAACATGACGAGGTGGAACTGTCCCGTGCCCGGCCCCTCATCTTCCTCGCGCTGTTCGCATCGGTGCTGTCTCTCGCGCTCGGACCACTCGCGGTCCCCGGCGGGTACTCGGTCGTGGTGCACACCACGAGCGAGGCCGCGGCGCAGGCAACCCCGGGCGCCTGGCTGACCCGAACCGGATTCCTCCTCTTCGGTTTGGGTGTGTTCTGCCTGAGCGCTGTCAAACGGGGATGGCCGAGCTCGGCCCGGGTGCTCCACGGGGTCTTCGGTCTCCTCCTGATGGCCGCCGCGGTCTACTCACACCGGCCCTTCATCGATGGTGTCGAATACGACCGTGTCGAGGACATGCTCCACTCGGTGGCGGCCACGGGGATGGGGTTCGCCTTCGCCTTCGGGGTGCTGGTCGTGGGATGGCGACGAATTCCGCGATGGAAGATCGCCGACGCGGTGGCGTTGGTGGCTGCAACAGCCATCCCGATCACGATGATGACAACCGCGGGCTTCGATGGCCTATTGCAACGTGGCGTGTTCCTCGTCGCGTACCTCTGGTACGCGTCCGAGCTGACCGACATCCGTCGCCGCACATCCTTCGACACCGTCGGCTGACCTCACCCGGTGTTGCGCATCCCGGCGGCTATCCCGTTCACGGTGAGCAGAATTGCCCGGTCGAGCTCTGCTGACTCCTCACCGGCGCGGCTTCGGGCCAAGAGCGACACCTGCAGGTAGTTGATCGGGTCGAGATAGATGTCGCGCACCGCCAGCGTCCGCTGGAGCAGAGGTGAGTCCTCGAGCAGCTCGCTGGTGCCTAGCAGGCCGAGGACCTCTTCGATCGAGGTCTCGTATTCGGCCCGGATGAGGTCGAGCAGGTGGCGGTGTTCCGGTTCGACCAGCTCGCCTACGTACGAGGCCGAGATGTCGAGATCGGTCTTCGAAAGGGTCATCTCGACGTTGGAGATGAAGGTGCGCATGAAGCTCCACTCCTCGGCCATCTCGGTGAGCAGCTCGCCGTATCCCGCTGAGCGCGCGGCACGGAGCCCCGAGCCGACACCGAACCACCCCGGCACGATCTGGCGGGTCTGGGTCCACCCGAAGACCCACGGGATCGCCCGCAGATCGTCGACGCCGCCGATACCTCCGGGGCGTCGCGAAGGCCGGCTCCCGATGTTCATCTTCCCCAGCTCCTCCACCGGCGTCGAGGAGAGGAAGTACGGGACCAGGCTGGGATCGGCGGCCAGGGCCCGATAGGAGTCGTAGGCATTGTCGGCGAAACAGTCCATGGCCTCGGTCCAGGCGTCGAGAGTTCCCTTCGAGCGGCGGGACTGGCGATGGAGGAGCGAGCTCTCCAAGACCGAGGCCACCATCAGCTCCAGGTTCCGGGCTGCGATCTCGGGGTTGCCGTACTTCTCGGAGATCACCTCGCCCTGCTCGGTCACCTTGATGGTCCCGTCGACGGTCCCGAAGGGCTGGGCGAGGATGGCGGCGTGCGTTGGCCCCCCGCCGCGGCCGATGGTGCCGCCCCGGCCATGGAAGAGGCGGAGACGGATCCCATGCCGCTCGGCGACTTTCCTCATCACCCTCTGGGCCTTGTAGATCTCCCACTGCGAGGCGGTGATTCCCCCAACCTTGTTGGAGTCGGAGTACCCGAGCATCACCTCCTGTAGGTCTCCGCGCAGCGACACGATCCGCCGGTAGTTGGGATCGCTCAACAGGTTGTCGAGCAACTCACCCGAGCCACGCAAATCGTCGATGGTCTCCACCAGGGGGACGAACCCGATGTCGGCGATGTCCCGGCTGAGGTCGACCAATCCGGCCTCACGGGCCAGCACGGCCGCCTCGAGCACATGACCGGCTGACTCGGTCATCGAGATGATGTAGCTCTCGATCACCTGTTCCCCATACCGCCGGTGAGCCTCCTTGATGACATGGAACGTGGCCAGTGTCTCCGCGCTCTCGTCACTGAGCGCGGTTGTGGGCCCTGACAGCGGGCGGGTCCCGGTGAGCTCGTCGGAGAGGGTCTTAATCCTCTGTTCGTCGCTCAACGAGGCGAAGTCGATACCCACGTTGTCGAACAGCTCGCCGGCTGCGCTGGTGTGACGAGCCGAGTGCTGTCTGACGTCGAGGATGGCCATCTGGAAGCCGAGCAGCATGGCCGCTCGCTTCACCCGGGCAACGGCCCCTTCGGCGATGAGCTGACCCCGGGACTCGCGGAGGGAATCGGCGATCAGGTCGAGCTCGGCGATCAACTGGTCGGGATGGGCGTAGTCGAGCCCGGGGGTGTGCGCGGCCCCACTCTTGATTCGGGTGCGGGTGTTGATGAGGCGGGCGTGGATGAACGAGCACTTGAGCCGGTACGGAGCATCCGCGGTCCGTTCCATCTCCCGTTGCCACACGTCGGGAAGCAGTTGACGGTCGGCGTCCAGGGACTCCATAAGGCGCGCTCCGGGAGCGGTCAGCTCGCTCGACATCGAGAGCTCCTCGCTCAGGTCCTCGATCGAGTCGATGAGCAGGGTCAGCCCCCGGTCGTGCTGGAGAGCCAGGGCCTCGAGCGTGGTCTCAGAGGTCACTCCCGGGTTCCCGTCGCGGTCTCCTCCCACCCAGGTGCCGAACCGCAGCGGCGCCATGCTCGCTCCCGGTGAGATGCGGTGGAGTTGAGCGTCGATGATCTCGGTCAGCCGGGGCAGCACCTCTTCCGCCAGAGCCACCAGGTAGTAGAGGGCGGAGCGTGTCTCGTCCACCACCGTTGGCCGCTCCGTGCGCAGTTCGTCGGTCTGCCAGATCTGGTCGATGAGCTCTGCGGAGCGACGGTCCACCAGGTCGATCTGATCCTGGTTGGCGGCCTCGAGCCGGTGGTTGAGCAATGCGGCGATCTCCCCGCGCTTGGTCAGGATGCTGCGACGCGCCGCCTCGGTGGGATGTGCGGTGAAGACAGGGCGGACTTCGAAACGGGAGACGAGCTCGTCGAGGAGGCTCTGGTCGAGGTCCGCGGAGAGGATCCGGTCAACGGTCTGGCGGAGGTAGCGGTCGTCGCTGGCCATCTCCTCGATGCGGTGGACCTGCTCTGCCACGTTGGCCAGATAGAAGTAGGTGGTGAACGCCCGAACCAGCGGGATCACCTCGGCGGTGTCCAGATCGCCGAGCAGGGCGTTGAGGCTCTGCGCCGCCTCGGTGCTGCCCCCCCGGCGGGCTGACTTCCCCAATGACCTGACCTCCTCGACCAGGTTCAGCAGATCCTGGCCGTGTTGGCGCACCAGGGCCTGGCCGAGTTGGTTGCCCAGTCTCCTGATGTCGGCTCGGAGGGTCTCGTCCCGAGTGGTCACCGGGGAGAGGCTAGGTCAACCGCAGGCAGATTCGACCGTGGCCACACCCAGCTCCGTCGCACCCGCCGGGTTCTCGATCGCCTCCCGAACCGTCTCCCTGATCCGCACGATGTCGGGTATCCGGTATCCGTCGACGGTCCGGCCCACCGTCCACGTGGAGTCGAAGCCGATGACACGAATCCTCTGGCTGTCGACCCGCGGGGCGATCCGGATCAGGTCGGGCACCTGCTGCATGGGGAAGTCGGTGGTCATGTGGGTCTCGACGACGTTCAGCAAGTCGGACAGTCGCGCCACCAACGCGAAGAGGTCGGCATCCCGGGCCATCGAGGCGAGCAGACATCTCTGGCGTCCCATGCGGGCATAGTCGGACGTGCCGTAGCGGGCCCGGGCGTAGGCCAGGGCATGGCCGCCGTCGAGGGTCTGGTCCCCGGCCGGGATCCGGATCATCTCGTACCCGCCGCCGACCGGGTCGTACAGCGGCCCGTCGACCGCCCGGGGCACGTTGATGCGGACCCCACCGAACGCATCGACCAGGTCGGCGAACCCGGTGAGGTCGGCGAGCATGAAATAGTCGATCTCCAGACCGGTGATGTTCTCGATGACTTCTCTGGTCGCCGCGGCGCCCGGGTCGGGCCCGTTGAAGCCGTCCGGGTTGGCCCGTCCCCATCCGTACACGGCATTGAGGATCCGGACCGGAACCTGCGTGCCGTCCTTGAAGGTGACCCCACCGAAGTTGCGGGGGACACCGATGAGGGCGGTGTCGCCTGAAATGGGGTCGATGGTGGCCACGATCATGGTGTCGGTCCGCAAACCGCTCCGGCCCGGGCCGGCGTCACCGCCGAGGAGGAGGATGTTGAGCCGGTCCTCCCCGAACGGCCGCCACAGCGGCACCTCAGCGAGGTCGATGTCGTCGGCCCCGTATTCACCGGGCGCGGCCGGAGTCACCGTGTTCAGGTGGAGTGACGTGGTGGTGGTCGAGGGCACCGTGGTCGTGGTGGAGGGGACCGGTACGGTGGTCGTGGGCGGGGCGGCGACCGGAGTCGTCTCCGGGAAGACCTTCATCAGCGAATCTCTGGTCTCCAGCCCCACCCAGGCGACGGCGACGTGGGGGATGCCGACGAAGACCGCCAGGAACACACCGGCGAACCAGCGATGCCCGCCCGAGACGATCCAGGCATGCCCGGTGGCGAACAGACGCATGGCGGCCAGACCGATGTTTCCCAGGACCACGGCGAGCAGCACGTCAGGGTTTGCCAGCCAGGCGTACACCTCGATGGGCTCGATGAAGAGGAAGATCGTCAGGGCGCTGATGATGAGGAGACCGGTGACGAAAACCAGGATCCTCCCCAGGACGGGGTGATCGGCGGCCAATTGACCCCATCCGGGTAGGAGGGTGGAGCGCAGGGCGGCTCCAAGAGAAGAGGGTCTCCGTGTGGACACAACCTCCAAACGAAATGCGGGACCCGATGGTTTCAGAAGACGAGTAGGGGCCGGTATCGAACCGGCCCCTACTCTCCCCACCCATTACGGAATGTGGAACCCCGGGGACTGTGACTGTGAGATGCAGAACGAGGCACCCGGTGCGAAGCCGTTGGGGAAGTGGAACCCGGGGCCGGGCCCGCCCGGAAGCACGGCACCACCGCGAGCATTCACCTCACCGGCCGGTGGCCAGTCGAAACCCTCCCCGGCGACGTAGTCGCGCACGATGTGCTGGCCGTGAACCTCTACGTTGAGGAAACCCACATCGGAGCAGGTTGCGTTCTTGGCGCTGACCGGAACGGCCAGGGCTAGTACCAACCCGATCAGCAACAAGAGTGTCGACGCTCGTCTCATCACGCCGCTCCCACGTAGAAGTACGGGTCCAGGACCGAGATCTCCGAGATCTTGTTCACCGGCAGGTCGTTGAGCCCTGCCGCCCGGCGGATGGCCTCCGGGGAGGGCCCGTCGTAGATGCAGAACGTCTTCCTATGGTCGTCGGTGACGAACGACTGCACCCAGGTCACCTGCTCGGTGGCGTTGTTGTCCACGACACCGAGACAGGTCTTCAGACCGTCCTGGGTCGTGGGGATCTCGAGAGTGGCCGGGAACTCACGTTCCACGATGTATCGAGGCATTCCTCTCTCCTTTCGGCCGGAATCTCCGGCCCGGTGCCAAGGTACGGAGAGGTACCGGTTGGCGCATCGGGGTCCACCCCTATCTCGAGCCGGGTGCGCCCCTATTTCTCGAGCCCTAGTTCGGCGGCGGCTTGGATGGCTTCGTGGCGGGAGTTGACGTCGAGTTTGGTGTAGATGGCGGACACGTGGTGCTCGACGGTCTTCTTGGAGATGTATAGCTCGTCGGCGATCTTTGTGTTGCTGTGGCCGTCGGCGATGAGACGCAGCACCTCGAGTTGGCGGGTGGTGAGCCCGGCCGGATTGGAGAGAGTCCGCTTGGTGGGCCCGCGTGGGATGCTCCCGACACCCGACTCCCGCAACTGGCTCCTCAACCGGTCGGCCAGCGGACGGGCACCGAGCCAGTCCAGGATCTCGAGTGCCTCCAGCTTTGCCTGCTCCCGCCCGTCGGCGAGGGCCATCGCCACTTCGTAGGGACAGCCGATCCCTTGCCAGGTCTCGGCTGCGGCTCGCCAGTCTCCGGACATCTGCAAGGCGAAAGGCTCGGCGGCTCCATCAGGGGGCCCCTTGATGGCTCCGACACGCCACATCCAGAAGCCGATCTCGCCGTGTGCCCACTCGCTGTCGGTGTCGAGGGCTCTCTCATAGGCAGGTGCCAGCTCGTCTAGTGCCTGTTCCGGCTCCCCTTTCAACCAGAAGTGCTCGGCACGCCCACAGATCGCATTCCAGCCGTGCTGGAGCTCATGGGAGCGGGCCAACGCCACCATCTCATCGAGCAGGGCGAGGCCACCCGGATCGCCCCGTCGCACCCGCACCCGGCCAAGAGCACTCATGGCGGTGATGTAGGCAATGCCCTCCCTTTGCAGAGTGGTACGGTCCACGAGGTGGGCGAGCTCGACCGTGTGGTCCCATCGACCCTGCTCGAAGGCGATGCGAGCCAGCCAGGAGCGGTTGTAGGCCACGCTGTAATCGGCGTCGGTCGCCAACCCCTGCTCGATGCCGCGTTCCAGCGCGGGGATGGCCGCTTCATAGCGTCTCGCTTCGCCTCCGCCCGACCCCAACATGGAGAGCCCGATGGCGAGAAGACGCGGGTTGTCCAGAGCATCGGCTCTCGCCACAGACTCACCAAGGAGGCCCATCCCCTCATCGGCGTCTCCGACGACGATGTGAATGCAACCAGTCATCATCAGGACGAGCCAGTCCAACTCCTCGCTGTCGATCTCGTCGGCCACCTGTCGGGCATCCTCGATGTGCGTGAACGCGAGCTGGCCGTGTCGGGCGAGCATGTGATTGTGAGCGATCCTGTAGAGGGTCATTCCGAGGGCCTCACTCGCGCCCAGGGGACGCAACAGGGTGATGGCCTCGTCCGTGGCGTCCCATCCCTCTTCGAATCTCCTCAGGTTCCACAGAGCCCCCTGGAGCTGGCCGAGGGCATCGGCCAGATGTTCGACATCGCCCGACTTCCGGTAGTGGTCGATGGCGAGACGCAACTCGGTTTCGGCGGCATCGGGCTCGTCGAGAAGGCGGAGCTCGGCCCCCAGCTTGACCCTGAGATCAGCCGTCCGGTCCGCGCCGAGGTCGTCTGCATGGTCGAGGGCGGCGCGGTAGAAGGAAACGGCCTCACGTCGAGCCCCTCGTCTGGCCGCTTCTTCCCCCGCCCGTGGGGCATATTCGATGATCAGGTCGGATCGCCCGGCGTGAACCGCATGATGAGCGAGACGAGCCAGGTCGGGGTCCTGATCCTCCTCGAGGAGCCCGAGCATCCGCATGTGCAGGCCTAGCCTGCGCGCCGGTGGCAGCCATTCTTCGACGGCTGACCGAGCCAGTTCGTGGCGGAATCGCAGACTGTGCCCGTCGCCGACGAGCACCCCGGCTGCCAGGGCCGCATCGATGTCATCCAACCTGCCACCGACGATGCTGGCGGCATGGCCCATGTCGAGAGAGCGGGGAGCGACCGACACCCCCTCCACGACGCGACGCGGTCGCTCATCCAACTGAGCCACTCGGGCGAGCACTGCCTCCTGGACCGTCGCCGGGAGACTCTCGCCGCTGGCCAGGATCTCGGTGACGAAAAAGGCGTTGCCGTCGGTCAAGCGCATGAGATCCCGGGGGTCGAAGGCCCGGCCGCTGGCCAATTGTGTGACCGCGGCCAGCGACAGTGGAGAGACGTTGAGGCGATGGGTCCAATCGAGCGGAATCAGTTGCCCGAGGACCGGCCGCAGCGGGTGGTCTGGACCTACCTCGTCGTCCCGGTAGGTGCACACCAGCATCGCCCTCGAGACCGTCAGCCGCCTCCCGATGAACCTGAGGAAGTCCAAGGTCGCCTCGTCGGCCCAGTGGACATCCTCGACGACCATCATGACCGGTCTGACGGTGTGCTTGAGTCGGTCGAGCACCTCGTTGAAGATCTCGATGGGGTCACGGTCGAACTCGAGTCCTGAGAAACCCGAGTCCGGGTCGGCGGCGAAGTCGTGGAGGGGGCTGAGCGGGCGCGGTGTCGTGAGTGGGTCACATGCTCCCTCGACGACGAGGGTGGAATCGTCCAGGGAATCGACGAGTGCCCGGACGAGCGATGTCTTGCCGGCACCGGCTTCGCCGGCGATAAGCACCATCGATCCCTTCCCGCGGGCGGCTTCTCGGAGCCCCTCTCCCAACGACTCCAGGAGCCCCTCTCTCTCCAAGAGCATGTGGGGAGAGTAGATGAAAACCTCCCACCCGTTTAGCCTCACCCCGTGCGATTCGACCAGGTCAAGATCATCGTTCGTGACCTCGATCTCCTCGTGGGCTTCTACGAGGAAGCTCTCGACTGCGAGGTCGTCGTGCCTCCACTGTCCACCGACAGCGTCGTCGCCAGGGGCGTGGGCGTTCCCAACGGGACGGTCACCCTCTGCGCCCTGCGATTGCCCGGACGGGGTGATCGCGGGCCGATCCTCGAGTTGTACTCGGTCGAAGGAGACACGCCCGAAGAGTGGGCCTATCAGCCCGGCAGCGGCCAACTCGCCTTCGAGGTCGACGAACTGGAGGCGGCGATCGGAAAGGTGGTGGCGGCGGGCGGAAGCAATCTGGGCGAGGTCGTGGAGTGGCAGGGACCCTCGGGGACCACGGCCCGTTTCGTCTATCTGAGGGATCCCGAGGGCAACATCGTCGACTTGTACAGCAGAGTCGACTGATTCTCAGGCGTCGCCGCGCTGTTTGTGGACCCGGCCCTCGACGCCCTTGAGCGAGAGCCCGGTCCCCGCCCCATACCGCACCAGGGTCATCTCGGCGAGGATGGAGATCGCCACCTCCTGAGGGGTCTCGGCCCCGATGTCGAGCCCGATGGGGGAGTGGATCCTGGCGATGTCATCGTCACCAAGACCGAGCTCTTTGAGGCGCCCCACCCGGAGATCGTGGGTCCGTCTCGATCCCATCGCACCGATGTAGCGGGTGTCCGACTTCAGGGCAGCCTGCAGAGGTGGTGTCTCGTGACGGGGGTCGTGGGAGAGGACGACCACCCAGGTGCGGCGGTCGAAGCCGATCTGGTCGATCAGGTCTTTGGGCCAGCCCACCAGCAGACGATGCGCGGTCGGGAACCGTTCCTCGGTGACGAACGGTTCCCGGGAGTCGACGACCGTGACCCGGTAGCCCATCTGGGTCCCGAACGAGGCGAGAGCCTGACCGATGTGCACGGCGCCGAACACCAGCAAGTCGGGTGGCGGGGCGAGAGTCTCGATGAAGGCGGAGTGGTCCCCGTAGTCGAGGGTGCGGTGTTGCTCGTGTCCCATCAGCGTCACCGCGTCCTCGGTGACGTCGGAGACGATGTCGCCGGGCAGTGCCCCGGCCACGATCTTCCCCGAGGCGTCGACGACGGCCTTCTGGCCGACAGCGGGACCCTCGACCAGGGTGACCACCGAACCGAAGACCTCGGCGTCGAGGATCTCCTGTATGGCCTGGTTGACTTCTCTCACCAGGGCTCGATGAAGACGTCGATTGTGCCCCCGCAGGACATCCCCACCTCGAAGGCGTCCTCGTCGGCGATCCCGTAGGTCACCTTCTTCGGCTTGCCGGTCTCGATGACCTCCTGGGCGTGGAGGAAGACGTCGTTCTCGACGCAGCCACCGCTCACCGAGCCCTCCATGTCACCGTCGGAGGAGACCAGGAACTTGGAGCCTTCCGGGCGCGGGGCGCTGCCGTGGACCTTGATCACGGTGGCCACCGCCACCGTCTTGCCCTCGTTCGCCCACTTGTCGCGGATCGCGAGCTGGCTTCTCATCACACCCCAGCGTACCGGGCAGGGGACTTCTCGAATGCGGCCTTGCACCCGGGGGCGCAGAAGTAGAAGGTCTCGCCGTCGTGCTCACTGATCCAGCGGGCCGTGGCCACCTCCACTTCCATATCGCAGACCGGGTCGATGGCGATGTGGGGCTTCTCGGCCGGCACCGGCCAGCCTCTCAGCTCACCGGCCGCGCGACGTTTCACCAGGTCGGCGACGATGGACACCCCGATCTCGCGGTGGGCGATGTGCCCGAGATCGATTCCGGCCGGGGCGACCACACGGGCCACCTGATCCTCGGAGAGACCCCGATCACGCAGGTAGCCGGTGATGGTCTCGGCGCGCTTCTTCGAGGCGACCAGGCCGACATAGCCGGCTTCGGTGGTCAGGGCCGCCTCCACCGCAGGCTCGTCGTAGTGACCCTGGGTGGCCACGACGATGGCGGTCGACCCGGACACCTCGGGAAGTTCCAGGTCCTCTCCGACCATGTCGACCCTCCAATCGAGGGTCTCGGCGAGAGTGACGAGGGTCTCGACCGCCGGTGAGCCTCCGATGACCACGAGATGGGGTTGGGGGAGCATCGGTTCCAGGAAGACCTCCAGAGCTCCTTCTGACGTACACGATATCGGCACGGTGGTTACGTCCGGTCGGCTGGCCACGGCGGCGATGTCCTCTTCGGTGCCGAGGAACAACAGTCGCGGCTTGCCGTCCGACATCGCCTCGCGCGCTTCCCGGATGACGACCGGCTCGGCGCAGGCGCCTCCGATCCAGCCTTGGACCGTCCCATCCGGCTCGATCACGGCCGTGGACCCGCGCTTGCCCGAGGACGGCCCCCGGGCCCACACCACGGTCGCGGTGAGGAAAGGCTGGTGCCGGCGGCTCAGATCCGCCGCCAGTGCCAGCAGCTCCCGGTTCATCCCGTCTTTGCTTCCTCCATCGCGGCCCACACACGGTCGGAGGACACCGGCATGTCGATGTTGTCGATTCCCAAGTGCCGGAGGGCGTCGATGACTGCGTTGACGTACGCCGCGGGTGACCCGACCGTGGCCGACTCGCCGACGCCCTTGGCCCCGATGGGGTGGTGTGGCGAGGGGGTCACCGTCTCCCCCAACTCGAAGCGCGGTGTCTCCCACGCCGTCGGGATGAGGTAGTCGGAGAAGTTCGACCCGATGCAGTTGCCCTGGTCGTCGAAGGTCATGTACTGCATCGACGACATGGCATAGCCCTCGGCGAGACCGCCATGGATCTGGCCCTCGACCACCATCGGGTTGATGCGAACCCCGCAGTCGTCCACGGCCACCATGCGTCGCACCTTCCACTGACCCGAGTCCGCGTCGACGTCGACCACCACGATGTAGGTGCCGAACGGGTAGGTCATGTTGGGCGGGTCGTAGTAGTTGACTCCCTCGAGCCCGGCTTCGATGTCAGGTGGCGGGTTGGTGTAGGCGGCGAAGGCGATGTCCTGGATCGTCACCGAGCTGTCCGGGTCGCCGGTCACGGAGAACTTTCCCGTCTCCCATTCGAGGTCGTCCTCGGAGGCCTCGAGGAGATGGGCGGCGATCTTCCTGGCCTTCTCCCGCAGCCTGCGGGAGATCATGGCGGTGGCGGCACCGGCGACGGGAGTGCTCCGGGAGGCGTAGGTGCCCAGCCCGTACGGCGTGTTGTCGGTGTCACCCTCGACCACCTTCACGTCGGAGGCGGGGATTCCCAACTCCTCGGCGACGATCTGGGCGAACGTCGTCTCGTGCCCCTGGCCCTGGCTGCGGACGCCCAGCTTGAGGATGGCCTTTCCCGTGGGGTGGACCCGGAGCTCGGCCGAGTCGAACATCTTCAACCCGAGGATGTCGTAGTCCTCGCCGTGGCCGGCTCCGACCACCTCGGTGAAGCTGGCCATGCCGATACCGACCAGACGCCCTTCCTTGCGCGCTTCGTCCTGCTCTTTGCGGATCTCGTCGTATCCGACCATCTCCATTGCCAGTCGCATCGCCTTCTCATAGTCACCAGAGTCGTAGACGAAACCGGTAGGCGTGGTGTAGGGGAACTGCTCCGGCTCGATGAAGTTCTTGGCCCGGAACTCCGCCGGCTCCATGCCGATCTCGTAGGCGGCGTTCTGGACGAGCCGCTCGATCAGATAGGACGCCTCGGTCACCCGGAACGAGCACCGGTAGGCGACGCCACCCGGCGCCTTGTTGGTGTAGGCGCCGCGCGTGCTCACATACGCCGCCGGGTAGTCGTACGACCCGGTGACGATGTGGAACAGCCCCGCCTTGAACTTGGTGGGCTGGGCGTCGGCGAAGAACGCGCCCTGATCGGAGAGCATTTCTACCTTGAGGGCCAGGATCCTTCCTTCATCGTCGACCGCCAGCTCGCCCTTCATGTAGTAGTCGCGGGCGAACCCGGTCGAGATGAGGTTCTCGGTCCGGGTCTCGACCCACTTCACCGGCTTGCCGATCACCAGCGATGCGGCCGTGGCCACCACGTATCCCGGGTAGACCGGCACCTTGTTGCCGAATCCACCGCCGATGTCGGGCGAGACGATCCGAATGTTCTGCTCGGGCAGACCGGCCACCAGGGCGAACACCGTGCGATGGGCATGCGGTGCCTGTGAGGTCATGTACAGGGTGGCTTGGCCGGTGGCCGAGTCGACGTCGGCCACGATTCCGCAGGTCTCCAGCGGTGCGGGGTGAGAGCGGGGATAGAAGGTATCGAGGCTCACCACCGTGGCCGCCTTCGAGAAGGCCTCCTCCACCGCTGCCTTGTCCCCCGACTCCCAGGTGTAGCACAGGTTCGAGTCCTGACCCTCCTTGTCGTCCCTGATCAGAGGAGCGTCGTCCTCGAGGGCCCGCTGCGGGGTGACGATCGGCTCGAGGTCTTCGTATTCCACCTGGATTCGCTCGGCGGCGTCCTCGGCGATGTAGCGGTCGGTGGCGATGACTGCGGCGATCTCCTGGCCCTGGAAGCGGACCTTGTCCGTCGCCAGGACGGCCTGGGTGTCACCGGAGAGGGTGGGCATCCAGGCCAGGTCGTACTGGGCGAGGAGCTCGCCGGTGACCACGGCGACCACCCCCTCGATCGCCTCCGCCTCGGAGGTGTCGATCGAGAGGATCCTGGCGTGGGCCATTGGGGCGCGGTGGATCGCCATGTGGAGCATGCCAGTGAGCTCGATGTCGTCGACGTAGTGCCCGCGGCCCTCGATGAACCGGGCGTCTTCGACCCGCCGCCTGCTGTGGCCCAGGCCGCCGATCTCTGGTGTGGTCTTCGTTTCGTGGACTGTAGCGGTCATGAGCTGGCGCCTTCCCTCGTGGCCGCGGCGGCGGCCTGGATCGATTTGACGATGTTGACATAGCCGGTGCAACGGCACAGATTCCCGGAGATCCCGAACCTGATGTCGTCCTCGGACGGATCGGGGTTGTCGGCGATCAGAGCGGTCCCCACCAGCATCATGGCCGGGGTGCAGAATCCGCACTGGAGCCCGTGGTGCTCCTTGAAGGCCTCCTGGATGGGGGCTAGGGCCCCGTTCTGCTTCAGGCCCTCCACAGTGGTGATCGACCGGCCGTCGGCCTGGACTGCGAAGTAGGTGCACGACTTGATCGGGGTGCCGTCGACGAGAACGGTGCAAACCCCACAGCTGGTGGTGTCGCATCCGATGTGGGTCCCGGTCAGCTTCAGGTTCGATCTGATGAAGTCGACCAGGAGTAGCCTCGGCTCGACGTCGGCGCGGTGCTCGGTTCCGTTGACGGTGACAGTGATGTTCATGGTTGGCCTCCCTGGGCGATCTCTGCCGACTTGGCGAGGGCGCGACGGGTGAAAACGTCGACGATGTGCCGCTTGTACTCGGCGCTGCCTCTGGTGTCAGACGCCGGATCACATGCCGCCGCGGCGATACGTGCTGCCTCGGCGAACAGCTCTTCGTTCGGAGACTCGCCGACGAGGAGCTCCTCGGCTTCGGTCACTTTGAGGTTGGATGCGTACACGGACGTGAGGGCGAGGCCGGCCTTGCTCATGCGATCACCGTCATCGAGCTCGAGATGGGCTGCCACACCAACGGTGGCGTAGTCGCCGACCTTGCGTTCGAGCTTCTGATAGTTGCCGCCGCCCCGCTCATGGCGGGGAACCCGGAGCTCGGTGACCATCTCACTCGGGTGCAGCGACGTGGTGAACATGTCGACGAGGAACTGGCTGATCGGGATGATCCGCTCGCCACCAGTGGGCCGCTCACCGTCGGCGCCGGGGTGAAAGTGGGTGTGGCCCTCCTTGGAGATGGCGACGACCTCGGCGTCCAGGGCCAGCATCACCGATGCCCAGTCGCCTTCGGGATCGTGATGAGCAACCGAACCCACCGGCGTTCCCAGGTTGCGGACGATGGGGTCTGCCACCCACGGGGCTGCCGAAGCCATGAGGGAGTTCTCGGAGGCGATGACCTCGGAGCGGGCGACATCGTTGTGGCGGGTCAATGCCGGGATCCGTATGTGGCCGTTTGCCACCTCGATCGAGTCGAGAGCGGGCAGGCGGTTGATGTCCATGAGTGTTGCCGGCCGGGCGAAGCGGAGCTTCATCATCGGGATGAGGCTCTGGCCCCCGGCGAGGATCTTCACCTCGTCGCCGCGGTCGGCGAGGATGGACAGGGTCTCGTCGAGCGTCTCCGGCGCCAGGTAATCGAATTTGGCGGGATACAAGGGGACCTCCTCAGGTGTCCAGTGTCACTGAACCTACAGAAGTGGGGGTGAGCGATGCAGGGGAGCGAGGAGATTTCTAACGCGGCATCGAGTCGAGGAGCCGAACCACCCCGCGGAGGTCCATGACGCTGGCCGCGGGAAGGAGATGATCGACATGGGGGAGGACCGCCTGCATCCCCCTCGTGGCCGGCCGGTAGTCGGCCCGGGCCGCCAGCGGGTTGAGCCAGATGACCCGATGGACCGAGCGGGAGAAACGGGACATTTCCAGACGAAGCAGGTCGGGGTCTCCACAGTCCCAGCCGTCCGAGACCACCAGGGCGATCGGCCCGCCCCGGGCGAGACGACGACTCCACAGACGGTTCCACTCGGCGAATGCCTCTCCGATCTTGGTTCCCCCCGACCAGTCGTCGACCGCAGCCGACACTTTGGCCAGTGCGGTCCTGGTGTCCCTGCGCTTCAGCTCGTCCGTGATGCGGGTCAGTCGCGTGGAGAAGGTGAACACCTCGACATCGTCGAGCCGACGCTGGGCGGCGTGGGCGAAGACCAGGAAGAGGTCGGCGTACTTCTCCATCGATCCCGAGATGTCGGCGATGACGATGAGAGGGCGCTGTCTCCGGCGTCGTTGCCGTCTCACGATCGGCATGAGGTCACCTTCGGGGCGGACCGTCCCCCGGAGGGTGCGACGGAGGTCCGGGTTGGGCCCCGCATTCGCCCGGAGCCACCGGCGGGTCTTGTAGTCGGAGGGCTTCCACATCATCGCCATCACCAGACGTCGAGCCTCTGCCAGCTGGTCCTCGTCGAGCTCGGCGAAATCGCGTTTGGCCAGGTTCTCCAGCGCCGATGCGCCCTGGCGCGAGGTGGTGTCCGTGGTCGGAGCCTGGCCGAGCGAAGCCAGGATGGGTCTGGTGGCCGTGGTCGTAGCCAGCTCAGAGTGCTGTTCCGCCGTCGATGGAAGCCGTATGAGGCCTTCGAAGAACTCGGAGAACACCTCGTCGAAGGGCTGGCGCTGGTCCGGGTCGGTGATCGCCAGGGAGCGCAGCGCGGCGTAGACGTGGCTCCGGCGGGAGGGATCGACGAGGGTGATCGACCTGGCCATGTCGCCCACCTGGTCAGGGGTGACGGTCAGTCCGCGCTCGCGAAGAGCGTGGGCGAAGGCAGTGAGATCCCGGACCGGGCCCTTCATCCCACCAGTGCTTCCACCCCGACCTCGCGGACGGCGTCGATGTCGTCCTTGTACTTGAGGACGACGCCGAGGGTGCGCTCGGCCATGGCCGGGGTGAGACCGCCATCGTGGAGCAGGCGGAGCGACTCCGCCCAGTCGAGGGTCTCGGCCACACCGGGGGGCTTGAAGAGGTCCATCTCGCGGAGTCTGCCCATCGCGTTGGCCAGGCTCATCGCCAGCGCCTCGTCGATGCCGGGCACCTTGCGGGTCACGATGGTCGCCTCGAGGGCCGCGGTCGGGTAGTCGATCCAGTGGTAGATGCAGCGACGCTTGAGGGCGTCGTGGATC
>CAZYCX010000055.1:0-17731 GCA_964645875.1 uncultured Acidimicrobiaceae bacterium | reverse complement strand
CAGCGAAGTCCCGCGACACCACAGGCGCGTTCTCGGCGCAGCTGATGCGCGAAAACGGGGTGAGTCAGGTGCGGGCGGCTTCGACCCGCTCCAGGAGGAATGCGCCGAGACGCTCGAGGATCCCTTTGGGTGCCGACTCGGGCACGTCCGTCAGCGCCTCTTCGGCTTTGGCCAGTCGCTGGGCGGCTGTTTCCAGTGCCGCGTCGACATGGCCGCCCGACCTGACCAGGGATATCACTTCGGCGACGTCTTCGTCGCGGTAGGGCCGACCCTTGTCGAGGATGTCGCGAACTCGATCTCCATGAGGCCCCGAGATGGCACGGAGCACCGGCCCGGTGAACGTCCCCTCCCGTATGTCCGATCCGGCGGGCTTGCCGATGGTCTCCTCGTCGGCGACCAGGTCGAGGGCGTCGTCGGTTATCTGAAAGACCATGCCCACCTCCCAGGCCCAGGTGGAGAGGGCTTCTACCACCCGCTCGTCGGCATCGGCGGCGATGGCGCCGAGACGGGCCGAGGTGCGGATCAGAGAAGCGGTCTTGCCCCCGATCACCTGCTGGTAGTCCTCGAGCGAATGGGTGAGGTCGTCGGCGAGTTGCAGCTCGCGGGTCTGGCCCTCGACCAGTTCGGCATAGGTCGAGGCGAGGAGACGCACCGATTCCTGGCTCAGGTGGGTGGCGGCGACCTCCGAGGCCCGAGCCATGAGGAAGTCGCCCGCCAGGATCGCCACGGAGTTCGTCCAGTTGGCATTGACGGAGCTGGCTCCTCGTCGGGTGTCGGCTTCGTCGATGACGTCGTCGTGGTAGAGCGATCCAACGTGGATCAACTCGACGGCCACCCCCGCCTCCACTGGCCGTCGGTCCACCGGATTGCCGAATTCCGCCGCCAGCAGGGCGAGCAGTGGGCGGAAACGCTTCCCCCCGGCGAGGAGGAGATGCTGGGCTATCTTCGTAAGGTAGGGGTCGTCGGCTGCCGATGCCTCGAGGAGACGCTCCTCGACTGTTTCCAAATGGTCCCAGATGCGGGGAATACCAACGAGACTTTGGAGGTCTTCCATTGGTGACGATGGTATTACGGATCGAGAGGCTGGGAAGCGTGGTGCGGTTCAGTCCCCAGCCGATGGTAAAATTGCATATGCCAGGTCCAGGAGCAGCAAATGTTTGAACGCTTCACGGACCGGGCCCGTAGGGTCGTTGTACTGGCCCAGGAAGAAGCCCGGTTCCTGAACCACAACTACATCGGGACGGAGCACATCCTCCTCGGTCTTCTCAACGAGGGCGAGGGAATCGCCGCTCAGGCCCTCGAGAGCCTCGACATCGACCTGGCATCGGTGCGCGACGAGGTCGTCAAGATCATCGGGCAGGGTCAGCAATCTCCGTCCGGGCACATCCCCTTCACCCCGCGTGCCAAGAAGGTTCTGGAGCTGTCGCTGCGCGAGGCACTCCAACTCGGCCACAACTACATCGGGACGGAGCACATCCTCCTCGGACTGATCCGTGAGGGGGAGGGAGTCGCCGCCCAGGTCCTACAGCAGCTCGGAGCCGAGCTGCAGAAAGTGCGCCAAACGGTGATCCAGCTCCTCTCCGGCCCCGGTGGCAGCGAGGAGCAGCAGCCCAAGGCGGCCGGCGCCGGTGGCCGGGAATCCACCTCCTCCGGCTCGACCGTGCTCGATCAGTTCGGCCGTAACCTGTCCCATTCGGCGCGCGAGGGAACCCTCGACCCGGTCATCGGGCGCACCCGCGAGATCGAGCGGGTCATGCAGATCCTGTCCCGACGCACCAAGAACAACCCGGTCCTCATCGGTGAGCCGGGAGTGGGCAAGACCGCCATCGTGGAGGGGCTCGCCCAGCGAATCGTCTCCGACGAGGTGCCCGAGAACCTGAAGGGCAAGAACCTCTACACACTCGACCTCGGAGCCCTCGTCGCCGGGTCCCGCTACCGCGGCGACTTCGAGGAGAGGCTGAAGAAGGTCCTCAAGGAGATCAAGAGCCGGGGTGACATCATCTTGTTCATCGACGAGATACACACTCTCGTGGGGGCCGGTGCCGCCGAGGGCGCCATCGACGCCGCCTCCATCCTGAAGCCGATGCTGGCCCGTGGTGAGCTGCAGACCGTCGGTGCCACCACCCTCGAGGAGTACCGCAAGTACCTCGAGAAAGACTCCGCCCTCGAGCGTCGGTTTCAGCCGGTCCAGGTCGACGAGCCCTCCCTGACCGACACCATCGACATCCTCATGGGTCTGAAGGACCGTTACGAGGAGCACCACTCGGTTCGCTTCACCGATCAGGCCATCGTGTCTGCCGCCAACCTGGCCGATCGTTACCTGGCCGATCGGTTCCTTCCCGACAAGGCAATCGACCTCATCGACGAGGCCGGCTCACGCATGCGCATCCATCGCAAGAGCGACATCCCTGAGATCGTCGAGATCGACGGGAAGCTCGCCGGTCTGCGCAAGGACAAGACCGAGGCGATCAGTGGCGAGAACTACGAGAGGGCGGCGACCCTCCGCGACGAGGAGCGCACGTTGCTAGTCGAGCGCGCCGAGCGCGAAGCCGAGTCTTCGGACCCGGGCTGGGTGATCGACGAGGAGGAGATCGCAGAAGTCCTCGCCCAGTGGACCGGGATCCCCGTGCATCGCCTCACCGAGGAGGAGACGGCGCGTCTCGTCCACATGGAGGACGAAATGCACAAGCGCATCATCGGCCAGCACGACGCCATTCAGGCGGTGTCGAAGGCGATCCGTCGCACCCGGGCCGGGCTCAAGGACCCCCGCCGCCCGTCCGGTTCGTTCATCTTCCTGGGACCCTCCGGTGTCGGCAAGACCGAGACCGCCAAGGCACTCACCGAGTTCCTGTTCGGCCAGGAGGATTCCCTCATCCAGCTCGACATGTCCGAGTACATGGAGAAGCACACGGTCAGCCGTCTCGTCGGCTCGCCTCCCGGTTACGTCGGATACGACGAGGGTGGTCAGCTCACCGAGGCGGTGCGCCGCAAGCCGTTCTCGGTGGTGTTGTTCGACGAGATCGAGAAAGCCCACCCTGACGTGTTCAACACCCTCCTCCAGATCCTCGAGGAGGGACGTCTCACCGATGCGCAGGGGCGGACCGTCGACTTCAAGAACACCGTCATCATCATGACATCCAACCTGGGGACCCGCGACCTACACAAGAAGGCGGTCGGGTTCCACATGGAGGATCAAGAGATGAACTACGAGCACATGAAGGAGCGGGTCACCGAAGAGCTGAAGAAGCACTTCCGACCCGAGTTCATCAACCGTCTCGACGAGATCATCGTGTTCCACGAGTTGGAGATGGATGAGCTCAAGCTGATCGTCGACCTGATGCTCACCAGGGTCAGAGAGCAGCTCTCCAGCCAGCATCTCGACCTGGCACTCACCGACTCGGCCAAGGAGTACCTGGGACAGGAGGGCTACGACCCCGAGCTCGGGGCGCGGCCGTTGCGTCGGGCCATCCAGAGGCTCTTGGAGGACCCGCTTTCCGAGCGTGTTCTGCTCGGGGAGTTCAAGGCCGGGACCACGATCCTGGTCGGTTTCGACACCGACGACGAGGAGTTGACCTTCGAGGGGATCACCTCTCCCGAGTCCCCCCCGGTGGAGCTGGCCGGACAGGAGTAGGCGGCCCGGGTTAGAGTCGGCCGCAATCCGCTAAAGGGAGGCTCCGAGGCGGCCGATCTGTATGGGCGCTAGCTCATGTCGACCATTCTCGCTCTACTCGTTTTCGTCGCCGGTCTCGGGCCCGGCCAGGAACCCGAGTACGCCCCTGCCGGCACCGAGGCCTACACGCTCGACCTCCAGATCGATGGATACACCAACGGCAGGATGGATCCCGCCCGGATGATGACCGTCTCGGGATGCACCCTGGAACGGGATGCGGCGTATCTCTTCTCCCTGCTGATGGATGCCGCCCGTGAGGACGGGGTCTATCTCCGATATGAGGACTGTTACCGCAGCTTCGACCGGCAGGCCGCGGCTTACGAGCGCAGGTGCCCGGTGGTCGAGACGGCTGTCTACGAGGTGGACTCGGAGACGGGAGAGAGGGTGCAGACCGGAACCAACCGGTCCCGGGAGTGCAGCGGACCTCCGGTCGCCCCGGCGGGCCGCTCCAACCATGGGTGGGGCCGTGCGGTGGACTTCGCCAGTCGCTACTCGGTGCTGACCTGTTACGACGAGGCGTTTCACTGGATGAAGCTCAACGCCCACCGTTTCGGCTGGGTCCACCCGCCGTGGGCCCATTGCGGCAAGCCGACCCAGGAGCCCTGGCACTGGGAGTTCGCCGGGGTCACCGACCCCAAACTGATCAAGTACGTCTCGATCGACCCCACCCTGATACCAAACCTCGAGTAGGTCCCGTCTCCCCTCGATCGGGCTAAAGGACCTTTGGCTCTTCAGAACCGTGTCTCTATTAGTAGGCTGCCTTTGCGGGATGGCTCATCCCGGCTGAATCACAGACAATGGAGGAAATCCAACGTGAAACGATATCTCAGGTCCCTGGCGATCCTCGCCGTGCTGGGGCTGGTTCTTGCCGCCTGCGGCAACGGAGACGCCGAGGACACTACGACGACCGCTCCGGTGGGGACCACTGTCCCAGACGAGACGACCACGACCGAGGCCACGGACGACACCACAACCACCGAGGCGATGGAAGCGGATGTCCTGGTCGGAATGGCCTTTGACATCGGCGGTCGCGGCGACCTGTCATTCAACGACTCGGCGGCAGAAGGTCTGGATCAGGCGATTGCTGACTTCGGGATCGACTCGGAAGAGTTGGAGCCTACGGGCGGCGGCGAGGACCGGGACGAGAACCTGCAGCTTCTAGCTGAATTCGGCTCTGACCTGGTGATCGCGGTGGGCTTCGCCTTCACCGACGGTGTTGCCGCGGTTGCCCCGCAGTTCCCCGATGTCACTTTCGGTCTGGTTGACGCGGTGGTGGAGGAGCCCAACGTGGCCAGCCTCCTCTTCGCCGAGGAGCAGGGCTCTGCTCTGGTGGGCTGCGTCGCAGGACTGATGACCGAGACCGGGACGGTCGGCTTCATCGGTGGGGTCAACATCGACCTGATCCACAAGTTCGAGGCCGGATTCAACTTCGGGGCCGAGTACTGCAACCCCGATGTGACCATTCAGGGTCGCTACCTGACCGAGCCGCCGGACTTCAGTGGATTCGCCGACTCGGCTCTCGGCCGTGAGTCGGCTGTCGCCCTCTTCGACGCCGGAGCCGACATCATCTACCACGCTGCTGGTGGAGCTGGAGCTGGTCTCTTCGAAGAGGCTGCAGCGCGGCGTGCTGCCGGTGACGATGGGATCTGGGCCATTGGTGTCGACTCCGATCAGTACTTGACGGTGCCGGCCGAGCTTCAGGACGTGGTCCTCACCTCGATGTTGAAGAGGGTCGACGTGGCGGTTTACGAGACCATCAAGTCGGTGGTCGAGGGCACCTTCTCTGGCGGGATTCAGGTCTTCGACCTGGCCGCTGAGGGGGTGGGATACTCCACTTCTGGAGACTTCATCCCTGCTGACGTGATCACCGAGGTAGAGACTCTGCGAGAGGCGATCATCGCCGGCGAGGTGGAAGTGCCGGTTACTCCGTAGTCCATACCACCTGATCTAGCCAATCACGCGAGGGCCCGAGGAGTTAGCCTCGGGCCCTCTGCCGTGCCACAGGAGATGAGTGAGTCTGCCAGCACCTGCTGTCCAACTTGAGGGGATCACCAAACGGTTTCCTGGTGTGATCGCCAACCAGGACGTCGACCTGGTGGTGGAGGACGGCTCTGTTCATGCCATCGTGGGTGAGAACGGGGCGGGCAAGTCGACGTTGATGAAGATTCTCTATGGGATGCAGCCGCCAGACGACGGCCGGATCCTCATCGACGGGAACGAGGTCCACTTTCGCTCTCCACGCGACGCCATCGACGCCGGAATCGGGATGGTCCACCAGCACTTCAAACTGGCCGACAACCTGACCGTTACCGAGAACGTGGTGCTCGGGGCGGAACCAACCAATGTAGGTGTGATCGACTTCGCCGCAGCAAGAGACAAGATCGAGGACTTGTCCCGGTCTTATGGGCTGGAAGTGGACCCTGACGCTCTCGTGCAGCAGCTCACTGTGGGGCAGCGGCAGCGTGTCGAAATCCTCAAGGTGCTCTATCGGGGCGCCCAGATCCTGATCCTGGATGAGCCTACGGCGGTCCTGGTTCCCCAGGAAGTCTCTGAGCTGTTCTCCTCGATGCGTGGCCTCACCGCGGAAGGGGTCACGGTGATCTTCATCTCCCACAAGCTGGACGAGGTGCTTCAGGTCGCTGACCGGATCACGGTGATTCGGCGGGGCCGTGTCGTGGGCACAGTGCTCCCCACCGAAATCGGTAGCCGGGAGCTGGCCGAGATGATGGTTGGCTCCGAGCTTCCGACTCCCACGGCCGGGGAAGCGACGGTGACCGATCGGGTCGTGCTGGCTCTCGATCAGGTCACAGTGGTTGACGATGCAGGTCGCGCCTCGATCGAGGACGTGACGGCAAGGGTCCATGCCGGAGAGGTCGTGGGAATTGCCGGGGTGGAGGGCAACGGCCAGACGGTGCTTGTGGAGACCGTCCTCGGTCTGCGGCGTGTCGCCTCGGGTCGAATCATGGTTGGAGACGAAGATGCGACGGAGTGGACCACCCGCCAGACACGAGAGGCCGGGGTAGGCCTGATTCCCGAAGATCGCACAACTCAGGCGCTGCTCCTGTCCTCACCAACGTGGGAGAGCGTCATGCTGGGTCATCACAACCATGCCCCGTTTACTGCTGGGCCGTTCATCGACGTTTCGGGAGCCAGGGAGAGAACCGAGCAGGTGATCACCGAGTACGACGTGCGGACTCCGGGCCCTGACGTTCCCACCTTTGCCCTATCCGGAGGCAACCAGCAGAAACTGGTGGTGGGCCGCGAAATGCTCGCAGGACCCCGTGTCCTGGTTGCCGCCCACCCCACCAGGGGAATCGACGTGGGCGCACAAGCCGCTGTGTGGGAGCAGATGCGCGAGGCACGGCGTCAGGGGCTGGGCATCCTCCTCATCTCCGCAGATCTCGAGGAGCTGCTCGGTCTATCCGATCGTCTCTTTGTCATCTTCCGGGGACGGTTTGTGGCCGAGCTCGATCCGGCCGCGGTCACTCCCGAGGAGTTGGGCTCCTACATGACGGGAGCCCGCCAGGAAGGCTCGGCGTGAGGAAAGTCCTTCTCCCCTTCGTGGCCGCGGTGGTGGCGATCTCCTTCGCGATCCTGGTCGCGGCGACATTTCTCCTCGCCGTGGGAGTGGACCCGCTCTTCGCCATGGGGGAGATGTGGGGATACGCACAACAGCCCGCTTCGATCGTTTCCATCCTCAACCGGGCCACACCTCTATTCGTCTCGGCGATGGCTGTGGCCGTCGGGTTCAAGATGAAGCTGTTCAACATCGGGGTCGAAGGCCAGTACTTGCTTGCCGCGGTGGTGGCCGCTTGGGTGGGAGCTCAGTTCAGCATCTGGGGGCCGCTGCATGTACTCGCCATCATGCTGGTGGCGTCGTTGGTGGGAGCCTCCTACGCCGGTATTGCTGGCTACCTCAGGGTCAAACGAGGGATCCATGAGGTCATCTCCACCATCATGCTCAACTTCATTGCCATCGGGCTCACCTCCTGGCTGCTCACCAACTACTTGCGGGAGCGAGTTCCCGGTGATCTCTTGATCAAGACTCCCCAGATCCCCGAGACGGGACGGATCCTCGGCGCCAACTGGCTCATCGAGCTGTTCGGAATGGAAGCTCCGCGCGCCGCCGAGGTCCAGGGGTTCATTCTCATTGCCGCCCTCCTTGGCCTCTTCTATTACCTCCTGATCTGGCGTACCCGCTTCGGCTACGAACTCCGTGCTTCTGGCATCAGCCCGTCGGCGGCCTTGTTCGCCGGGGTGAATGCCCCGCGGATGATCGTTCGGGCCATGATGATCTCGGGTGCCTTCGCCGGACTCGTTGGCATGGGGCCTCTGCTCGGCTTCTTCCATCAGTACACAGGAACGTTTCCGACCCAGCTGGGCTTCACCGGGATCGCAGTGGCCCTGTTGGGGCGTAATCACCCGGTGGGCAT
Source organism: uncultured Acidimicrobiaceae bacterium (assembly GCA_964645875.1). Taxonomy (GTDB): domain Bacteria; phylum Actinomycetota; class Acidimicrobiia; order Spongiisociales; family ZC4RG35; genus JANQRA01. The sequence goes on along the minus strand of CAZYCX010000055.1, from coordinate 9,628 downwards.
GGCCTTGGGCGCTCTTCTCTTCGGATTCCTGGACAGGGCCAGCCAGATCCTCGACTTGAGGGCTATCCCCAAGGAGATCGTGGTGATCGTCCAGGGTGTGGTTGTGTTGGCGGTGGTGGTCGCGTATGAGGTGGTGAGCCGGATCGCGGCACGACGTGCTGTACAGGCGGCGGCCCGTGCCACGGAAGAAGTCAGGGAGGAGGAGCCGGTTTGAGCGTGAACATCGACACCTCATCGCTTGCTCCCCAGCCAGCGACCCCACCTCCCACGCCCACCCGCGTCCGCCCCTGGCGGATCGTCGTTGCCCTCGGGTTCGCCGGACTCTTTGCCATGTCGGCGGTGGCGTCACTGACCGGAGCCAGTGAGCTGACCGGGTCGGGAACCTTCGGCGCGGCATTGCGGCTTGCCGTCCCGATCCTGTTGGCGGCTCTCGGCGGTCTCTACGCCGAGCGATCGGGTGTGATCAACATCGGGCTGGAAGGGATGATGATCATGGGAACCTGGTTCGCCGCTTATGGGTCGTTCAACTACGGGCCATGGTGGGGTCTGGTCCTGGGTGTCCTGGGAGGAGCGATGGGTGGCCTGCTCCATGCCGTCGCCACGGTCACCTTCAACGTAGATCACATCATCTCCGGTGTGGCGATCAACATTCTCGCCTTGGGCGGGATGCGTTTTCTCTCCGTCGTCGCCTGGGCCGATCCCGCATTGGGCGGCGGTGCCACCCAATCACCGCGCGTTGGGGGTCTTCCCACCTTCGATGTTCCCCTGTTGGGTGACTTCTTCACCTGGGCAGAGCGCCAGAGCGTGTTCTTCATCTCCGATATCGCCAGTGTGCTCCGTGCGGCTACCGTCAACGTGTCCTGGCTGACTGTTATCGCCCTGTCCCTGGTCCCCCTCACCTGGTTTCTGCTTTGGCGCACCTCCTGGGGTCTCCGGCTCCGTTCCTGCGGGGAGAACCCGTGGGCTGCCGAATCGCTGGGGGTGTCGGTATACCTGATGAAGTATTGGGGTGTGGTGATCTCCGGAGCGCTAGCCGGGATGGGGGGTGCCTTCCTGGTTCTGGTCCAGGCGGGGGTCTATCGGGAGGCGCAGACCGCGGGAAGGGGCTTCATCGGTCTGGCCACGATGATCTTCGGCAACTGGAGGCCCAGCGGAGCGTTGGGTGGAGCGTTCCTGTTCGGATTCGCTGACAGTCTCCGTCTCCGCGACCCGGCAGCAGTGCGCGCCCTCTTCCTGTTGGCGGCGCTGGTCCTGGGGGGGATCGCAGTCTGGGCCGCCTGGCGTCGGGCTCGACTCATAATGATCGGCACTGGTCTCGCCGGCCTGTTCGCTCTGGCCGTGTTCTTGACGGTCCGCCGGGTGCCGGGAGAGTTCATCTTCGTCACCCCATACGTGGTGACGCTGCTGGTACTGGCTTTTGCCAGCCAGCGATTACGACCACCCGCCGCCGACGGCGCTCAATATCGCAAGGGCGAGACCGACTAGGCGAGGACTGTTAGCGGAAAGTCGAGGACCGATGCCTCATTTCGACGCCTACCAACCTGACTTCCTCGACAATCCCTATGCCGCCTACGCTCGGATCAGGGAGGAGTCCCCAGTCTTCTACGACCCAACCTGGGGGCTGACCTTTGTCGCCCGGCACGCCGATGTGACCACGATCCTGAAGGATCGGCAGCGGTTTGGGCGCGACTTCCGACATCGAATGGACCCCGAGGAGGTGGACCCCGAGCTGTATCGACGCATTTACCCTCCACAGTGGCCCACGTGGACCGAGTACATCAGAGAGTCGTTCATCGATCTGGAGCCGCCGCGTCACACCAGACTGAGGAGGCTTGTTTCGGCGGCGTTCACACGGAGGTCGTCAGAAGCATTCAGGCCGCGGATCGCCGAAGCTGCCGACGCCCTACTCGACCGTGCCCTGGAAGCGGGGTCGATGGAGGTGATCTCTCAATACGCCACCCCAATCCCGGTAGCAATGATCGCCGACCTCATGGGAATCCCGTCTCGGGATCACCCTCTGCTCCTGGATTGGAGCCACGCCATCGTCAAGGTCTTCGACAAGCGGGTCACCGACGAGGAGGGGGAGACGGCCGAGCGGGCGATCAAGGAATTCATCGCGTATTTGGAGAACGTACTAGCCCAGAGGAGGGTGCATCCAGGAGACGATCTGATCTCGGCCATGCTCGAGGTGGAGGAATCGGGAGATACTCTGAGCGACGCGGAGATCATCGCTACCTCGATCCTCACTCTCAATGCGGGGCACGAGGCCACGGTTCATGCGATCGGTAACTCGCTGCTTGCCCTGGCACGAAACCCGGAGGTGTATCGGAGTTTGGTCGGGGGTGAGGTCGGGGTCTCCACCGCTGCCGACGAGTTGCTGCGCTACGACGCGCCCCTCCAGATGTTTGAGCGGTGGGTTCTCGAGGAGACCGACGTGGCCGGTGTGAAGGTCGGGAGAGGGGCGAAGGTGGGGCTGCTCTTCGGGTCGGCGAACCACGATCCAGACGTCTTCAGTCATCCCGACAGGCTTGACCTGGCCAGGGATCCGAACCCACACGTGTCTTTCGGAGGCGGTGTCCACTACTGCGTCGGAGCGCCGCTGGCCCGAGTGGAACTGGAGGTGGCACTCGAGCGGTTGACGGCGAGAGTGGCCGAACTCGATCTGAGGGGCTTCTCCCATCGGATCGAGAGTCTGATATTCAGGGGCGTGGGTCGGCTGGAGGTGGATCTGAAGGCCGCATAGGCCCCTACGTGAATCCAACCCCCCGGCTCAGCCCTCCGTTGTGGTGGTCGTCGTGTCCGGGACCGTGGTGTCGGTCGTCGGGGACACGGGCCGGCCGATGATGACGATCTCGTCGATGGCGAGCTCGGCGAAGATGTTGTCGTCCACGAGCTCCGCCTGGAAAGCCTCGACCACCCTGATCTCGAGTGTGGCGGTGTTGAGCGCCGAGTAGCGGACCTGCTGGGTGCCGGGCTGGTCCTGGAGCCGCACCGGCACCGGTGACAGCGAGTCCTGGGCGAGGATGGTGAGGCTCTGGGCCCGGTAGTTCTGGCGGAATCGGGTGGGGTCCTCGATGTTGGTCCATTCGATCCCGGTAATCGCCATCGGCTCGAGGAAGCTGAACTGGATCAACACTCCCTCGTCGCTGGTCTCCTCCCAATTCACCTGATACTCGTTCCCGGCTCCGAACGTCCCGGAGGTGAGGTTGGAGCAGATCAGGCTGCCGATTCCCTGTGGAGTGCAGGTCTCGCTGAGGATCTCGATGGGACCGGGCTCCGCGATCTGGGGCACCGTGGTCGACGTGGTCGTGGTGGAGTCGGTCGCGGGCGGGTCGTCATCGGTGAAGATGTTGAAGAAGAGGGCGATGAGGATCACGCCCAGGAGCAGCCCGCTGATGGCGAGGGCGGCGCGGACTCCGGCGGTGGCCTGGACCGCCGGACGGGGCGCGGTCGGGAGCGGGCCCTGGCGCAGGCGGGCGCCACACTCCTGGCAGTGCCGATTGTTTCCGGGGTTGATGGCACCACAGGACGGGCAGTTGACCGACCCTCCGTTGCCGTCGTTGTTGCTCCTACCAGCCTGCGCCTGCTGTGGGGGCGAATCATCCCGAGGCGGTCTCGACTCGAGCGAGAACTCCTCGTAGGGCCCCTCGGGAGGCCCGTCGGAGCTGACGCTGATCACGTTGCCGCCGCCGGAGGAGCGTGGACGGGGATGTGAACGGGTCATGGGATCCATGAATGTGCCGCACGACGGGCAGAACTGCTCGTCGTCGGCGACTATCGCGCCACACTGTTCACAAGTCTGTGAAACCACATCCCTCCTTCGGGGTTATTGTGCCACGGCATGCTGACCCTGGCCGTGAGGACGTATGAGCCGTGGACCCTGGCAAACATCCTGGGCGCATTGGTCTTGCTGGCGCTGATCTTGGGGGTCTTGATTTTCGCACTGCAACGGATCAATCGTTAACCCTGCATGGCAACATCTTCCACATTCTCCTGCGACTCCTGCGGATATGGGTCCCCCAAGTGGATGGGATTCTGCCCCCAGTGCGGGTCGGGTGACCCCCTTTCCGAGGCTTCCGGGCCGGCACCGTCGTCCCGGCAGCGTCTGGCGAGCTCCATCCCGATCTCTGAGGCGACGGCCAGCTCGTTGGAACGGATCGCCACCGGCTGGGGGGAGGTCGACCGTGTCCTGGGTGGGGGACTGGTGCGCGGGTCGGTGGTGCTCCTGGGCGGTGAGCCCGGGGTGGGGAAATCCACACTCCTCCTGCAGATGGCCGGAGGTCTGGGCGCCGGAGGCGCATCCGTGGTGGTGGCCAGCGCCGAGGAGTCTGCCCACCAAGTGGCGATGAGGGCGGAGCGAACCGGTGTGTCCGCGGCGGGCGTGGACCTGGTGTCCGACGACGACGTCGATGCCATCGTCGCCCTGGCCCGGGAGAGCCAGCCCGCCGTGCTGATAGTCGACTCGATCCAGACCGTGGGAGTTCCAGAGATCCAGTCAGCTCCCGGAGGGGTGGCGCAGGTGAGGGAAAGCGCCGCCCGGTTGATAAGGCTGGCCAAGACCAGCGGCATCGTCGTGGTGCTCGTGGGTCACGTCACCAAGGAGGGGGGTCTTGCCGGGCCCAAGATCCTCGAGCACATGGTCGATGTCGTCCTCTACCTCGAGGGTGACCCCGATCGCGGCTTCAGGGTGCTCCGCAGCAACAAGAATCGGTTTGGCGCCACTCATGTCTCGGGGATGTTCGACATGCAGGGCGACGGGCTGGTCGAGGTCGAGGACCCCTCCAAGCTGTTCCTGGACGGCTGGGAGACCAAGGTCCCGGGCACCATCGTCTACCCGGCGGTAGAAGGGCGGCGTTCGGTTCTGGTGGAGATCCAGGCCCTGGTTGCTCCGACCAGTCAGGTTCAGCCCCGTCGCTCGGTGCGCGGGCTCGACTCGGCCCGGGTCAACCAGGTCATCGCGGTGCTCGACCGTCACGCCGGTGTGCAATTGGCCAACATGGAGGTCTACGTCAACGTGGTGGGGGGCTGGCGTCTCGACGAGCCAGGATGTGACCTTCCGGTAGCACTCGCCCTGGCTTCGTCGGCGGCCAACCAGCCTCTGGGCCGGATGGCGGCCTGGGGAGAGGTGGGTCTGGCGGGCGAGGTGCGTTCGGTGCCGTTCGAGACCCGCCGGGCGGAGGAGCTGAACCGGATGGGTCTCGAAGAGCGCGTCGCCCCCGGAGGCGGCGAGCCGATGAGGCTCGCCGATGCCCTCCGCATGGCCGGGCTCTGACCGGCGGCCCCACGGGCCACAGGTGATAGCCTTGAGATCTGTGGGCGGTCCATCGATAAGCGAGACTCTCGAGAGGCTGGCGCCTGGCACGCCCATGCGCCATGCCCTCGAGCGGGTCATCCAGCAAGGCAAGGGTGGCCTGGTCGTGCTGGGCGACAACGAGGAGGTCCGGGCGGCCAGCTCCGGGGGCTTCACGATCGAGCATGCGAGTTTCAGCCCGGCTCGTCTCGCCGAGCTGTCAAAGATGGACGGAGGCATCGTTCTCGACGACTCCTGGGACCGGATTCTCGCCGCCAACGTCCACTTCGTCCCCGACGGGTCGATTCCCACGGATGAGACCGGGGCCCGGCATCGGACCGCCGAGCGCATGGCCAAGGAGACGAACACGCCGGTGGTTGCGGTGAGCGAAGGGCGCCGGGTCGCCACCCTCTTCTACGGCGATCAGAAGATCGAGTTGGCTACTCCCACCGAGGTGGCGGCCCACGTGAATCAGGAGCTGCAGAGCCTGGAGCGGCTCAGGTCCCGGTTGGAGGAGGCGGAGAGACGCCTCAGCCGGCTCGAAGTGACCGGGCTGGTCAGTTATCGCGCCGTGGTGACCGTGGTCCAGCGCGCCGAGCTGGTGGAGCGACTGGGCGCGGTGATCCGGGACCGGACGCGGACTCTCGGCGACGAGGGACGCATCGCCACCCTTCAGCTCAACGACCTGTTGTCCGGTGTGAAGTCCACGAAGGAGTTGGTTCTCAACGACTACATCAAGCCACTCCGCTCCAGGTCGATCGATAGGGCGTTGGAGCGTCTCGCCGAACTGTCCGGCAACGACCTCGAGGATCCGGCACGGGTCGGCAAGGAGCTCAACTTCAGTGACCTCGACGATCCTGCCGAGCCGCGCGGCCATCGTCTCCTCTCGCAGGCGGGGAGGGTTCCCGACTCGGTGCGGGAGGAGATCGTCCGTCATTTCGGCTCGCTGACCCGGCTGCTCCGGGCCTCCGAGCCGCAGCTCATCGATGTCGAGGGGGTAGGGGACACCAGGGCCAAACAGCTGCTCGGTTTCTTCGAACGTCTCGAGACCGCCGCCCACGAATGGGAGCCGGTGCTGGATTGAACCGGTGCGGCTGTACACTGCGCCACCGTCTATGGCCACAGAAACCAAGTACTCGGTAGGGGACAAGGTGGTCCACCCTCAGCACGGGGCGGCCACGATCGCAAAGAAGGTCCGCCAGAACTTCGACGGGCAACGCAAGGACTACTTCATTCTCGAGATCGCCACCGAACAGCTCACGGTCATGGTCCCGCTGGACAAAGTCGAGGATCTGATCCGTCCCGTCATCTCCAAGACCAAGTCCCGTGAGGTCCTCAAGTCGCTGAAGGGAGACCCCGAGGAGGCCGGCTCGAACTGGAGCCGCTGGTACAAGGTTCTCAACGAGAAGATGGTCTCCGGTGACATCTTCCAGGTTGCCGAAGTGGTGAGAGATCTCTCCTTCGCCCAGCAGACCAAGGGGATCAGCCCCGCCCTCAAGCGCATGCTCTCCAAGGCGCGTCTCACCCTCAGCTCAGAGCTGGCCTTCAGCCTGGAGGTCGACGAGGAAGAGGCGATCAAGAAGCTCGACCGCGCCCTTCCCAAAATAGAGCCGGCAGAGGAGTGAGCCCGGGGGAGCCGACCACCAGGGTTGGCTGGGGCTTCGACGCCCACCGGCTCGATGCCGACCCTCCCCTCAAGCTGGGCGGGGTGGTGGTCTCCGATTCGATCGGCGTCTCCGCCACCTCAGACGGGGATGTCCTCGCCCATGCAGTGACCGACGCCCTGTTGGGGGCCTGTGTGCTCGGGGACATCGGCAAGCACTTCCCCTCCGACGATCCCGCCTCCCGCGACGCCGACTCGATGGACATGCTGCGCACCGCCGCCGGGATGGCGTCGGCCGCCGGGTGGAGAGCCGCTCACGTCGACGCGACCGTTGTGGTCGAGAGCCTCAGGGTGGCTCCCCATCGCACTGAGATCGCCGCCAACCTCGCCGCTGCATTGTCGCTCGAGCCCGAAGCAGTCTCCCTGAAGGCCACCACTACCGATGGCCTCGGCTTCATCGGTGCGGGTGAGGGGTTGGCGGCGATCGCCGTGGTCACCGTGGCGCCCATCGGCTGACCCGACTGTCCCGAGTGTGACGTGGTGCGCGCTGGGCGCGCCTGGCGGTCCGCTCGAACGACGTCTTAACATCGCCACTGTGATCCGCATTCACAACACCATGGGCCGCCAGCTGGTCGATTTCGTGCCCCGCGAGGAGGGCAGGGTCGGCATGTACGTCTGTGGCCCGACCGTGCAGTCCGAGCCTCATGTCGGGCACGGCCGTTATGCGGTGTCCTTCGACGTCATCCGGCGCTATCTGACGTGGCGAGGATTCGAGGTCAACTACGTCTCCAACATCACCGATGTCGAGGACAAGATCATCGCTGCCGCGGAGGAGACCGGTGAGTCGGTGGAGGACCTGGCGGTGCGTATGACCGAGCGCTTCTCCACCAGTTTCAAGCGCCTCGGCGTGCTTCCACCGGATGTGGAGCCGAAGGCGACCGAGCACATCCCCGAGATGCTCGATCTCATTTCCCGGCTGATCGATCGCGGGCTGGCCTATTCCCGCGATGGCGACGTCTACTTCTCGGTGCGGACTCTGGAATCGTACGGCCGGCTCTCGGGACGCAGGCCCGACGAGTTGAGGGCCGGCCACCGCATCGAAGTCGACGAAGCCAAGGAGGACCCCCTCGACTTCGCCCTGTGGAAGGCGGCCAAGCCGGGCGAGCCGACCTGGGACTCTCCTTGGGGCCCGGGCCGACCCGGGTGGCACATCGAATGCTCCGCCATGGCGTCGAAATACCTGGGCGACGGCTTCGACATCCACGGCGGTGGGCTCGACCTGGTCTTCCCGCATCACGAAAACGAGGTGGCCCAGAGTGAGGGCGCCTCCGGCGAGACTTTCGCCCGTTACTGGCTCCACAACGGGATGGTGAACCTGGGTGGGGAGAAGATGGCGAAGTCCACCGGCAACGTGGTCGACCTCCAGTCGATCCTCGACAACCACGGCGGTCGGGCTCTCCGACTGCTCTACGTGCGCGCCCACTACCGATCGCCCATCGACTACTCCGAGGAGCTGTTGGCGGAGGCGGAGGAGTCGCTCGACCGCCTCGACCGCTTCCGGGACAGAGCTACCGCAGGAGAGCCCGATGCCGACGCGGTGGCCCGTTTCACCGAGGTGATGGACGACGACTTCGGCACCTCCCAGGCGGTGTCTCTCATGTTCGACCTGATCCGGGAGGGAAACCGTGTTATCGACGACGAAGGGGATGCGTCCCCCCTCGCCGGTGCCGTCGAGTCGATTGTCGGCGTTCTGGGTCTCGACGACGCCGAGCCGGCACCGGTGTCGGCAGACGGGCTCTCTGACGGCGAGATCGAGGAGCTGGTCGCCAAGCGCCACCAGGCGCGGGCGGATAGAGACTTTGCCCAGGCCGACCGGATCAGGGACCAGCTGGCGTCGGCCGGGGTGAGCATCGAAGACGGGCCACATGGCACCCGCTGGATACGGCGATAAGGTCGAAGGCGTCCATGCCGTGACTGCGGCATTGGCAGCCGGCAGGGTGAGCGAGCTCTACGTGGAGAGATCCCGGCGGAGCCGGATGGGGCCCGTACTGGAAGCCCTCGACGAGCCGAACGTCCAGTACGTCGACGACGTTCGTCCCATGGCCGACACCGACGCCCCCCAGGGCGTGGTGGCGCGGTGTCGGCCGATCCAGCCGGTGACGTTGGAATCTCTCGCCGGAGAGGGCGCCGCCATCCTCGTCCTCGACCACGTGGAGGACCCTCACAACGTGGGAGCCGCGGCCCGGAGCGCGTTAGCGGCGGGCATGGGGGGCATGGTGGTCTCTTCCCGGCGCGCCGCCCCACTCTCGTCCACCGCCTTCAAGGCTGCTGCCGGTGCTCTGGAACGGCTTCCGATCGCCGTCGTGGGCTCGATCCCCGAAGCGCTGAGCCGTCTCAAGGATCTCGGCGTCTGGATCGTGGGCCTCGACGCTGAGGGCGAGCAGTCTCTCTTCGGCCTCGACCTGTTCACCGAGCCGGTGGCCATCGTCATCGGTTCCGAGGGCTCCGGGCTGGCGGAGCTGACCCGGAAGCGGTGCGATCTCCTCGTCTCGATTCCGATGGTGACGGGCACCGAGAGCCTCAATGCCTCGGTTTCCGCTGCGCTGGCCTCATTTGAGATAATGAGGGCTCGCACAGCGACGATTCAGTGACAGGCCGCGTTAGCTCAGTTGGTAGAGCAGCTGATTTGTAATCAGCAGGTCGTCGGTTCGACTCCGGCACGCGGCTCCGATCGA
>CAZYCX010000054.1:0-17930 GCA_964645875.1 uncultured Acidimicrobiaceae bacterium | reverse complement strand
GTTGGGTTGGGGTGGTCTCCGAGACGATGCAGCCGGCCGCGGTCGGGGTCTGGGTCCGCGGCGCGTCGTGAACACCGGCCTGCGCTCGGCTCTGTGGGTGGTCACCGCCACTGCATGCGTCGTCATCCTGGCGCTCACCACCACCATCGCCGAACCGCTGCCTCCGCTGCCTATCGATCCCTTCTGGCTCGCCTGGGTCGGGCTGCCGCTGGTGGGTGCGTTCATCCTGGTCAAGAGACCGGGGAACCCGGTAGGCGGGATCGTGCTGGCGATCGGGCTGTGTGCCGCCCTCAGCGCCGGGAGCAACCTCGCCGCCGTCTACGGCTTTGCACCCCCCGACTACCTCGTCCTCATCAATCAGCTCGCCTTCGCCCCGCTCTTCGTTTTGCTGCCCCTGCTCATCTTGGTGTTCCCGTCCGGGATGCTTCCGTCGGCTCGGTGGCGGGCGCCGGTCGTCGCCGCCCTCGTGCTGGACATCGCTCTCATCGTCTGGTTCACGGTGCGCCCGGTCGAGTACTCGTTCGACAACGTCGAGTTCTATTCGAATCCCCTCGGCATGAGGTCTCTCGCCGGTTACGACTCGGCGGTGATCTCGGCCCTCCAGTTCGCCTTGTTCGGCTTCGTCGCCGCCGTCCTAGTCCATGCGCTTCGTCACTATCGGCGCGCCAGCCTCCAGGAGCGGCTTCAGGTCAAGTGGGTCATTGCCCCGGCTCTCACTGCACCGTTGTTCTTCGTCTTGGGGGTCTCATTCGAGGAGGTCAGCCTCGAGCTGAGCAATCTCTTGCTGATGGCGGCCATCGTCGGGGGAGGGAACGGGATCGCCGTCGGGATCGGCGTGGCAATACTCTTGCATCGTCTCTATGACATCGACCGGATCATCTCCCGGACGGTCTCCTATGTGCTCGTGGTGGCATTTCTCGGCCTGGTGGTCCTGGGACTGGTCAGCCTGTTCGCCCTCTTTCTTCCCTCAGACGACCCGCTGGTCGTTGCGGTGTCCACACTCGTCGTGTTCGCTCTGTTCACCCCGGTCCGTCGCCGGGTGCAAGCAGCGGTGGACCGGCGCTTCAACCGCTCCCGGTACGACGCCGCTTTGGTTGTGGAGAGTCTTACCGGCCTGCTCCGGGAGAGAGTCGACCCGGAAGGTGTGGTCGAAGATTGGAGGGAGATCGTGGAGGAGACCATGCAACCCACTGCCGTTGGGGTTTGGGTGAGAGAAGAGTGACGTCATGAGAGCCGAAACGTCTGACCGTCCGACACGACCGGTCCTCGGCTTCGTCATCTCCCTTGGATTGCTGGCGATCATCGGGCTTGCCGCAGTCGCCAGCGAACAGGAAGGGGAGAGCGACATAGGGATCACGGCGGCCGTCGTATTGGTGGTCCTGATCTCGGGTCTCCTGGTGGCCAAGCGGCCCGACCATCCCGTCTCCTGGCTGATGGCACTGACCGCGCTCATGGGAGCCGTCGCCGGGGTGGCCGCCGACACGCTGCCACCGGGGATCACCGAGCTCGCGTGGTGGCAGGTGCCGTTGGCGATCGTCAGCGGACCATCCTGGTACGGGCTCCTCGTCACCGTGATGATCCTCATCCCGTTGCTGTTTCCCACCGGGTCTCCTCCATCCCCCAGGTGGCGATGGGTGGCCTGGTTGTCGGTGGGGGCCTACCTGCTGATGTCCCTGGGATGGGTATTCCAAGAAGAGTTCTGCACCGATTGGGGAGACGAAGGCTGCCTGGCCACCGTAGCCAATCCGATCGGCATCAGTGGAGTGGCCAATCCCGAGGAATCGATAGGCGGGAGCCTGGCCATCGGCTTGCTTCTCCTCTGCAGTCTGGCTGCCCTCGCCTCCCTGACGGTGCGCTTTCGGCGCTCTACGCGCGTGGAGCGCAGCCAGATCAAATGGGTGCTTCTCAGTCTTGGAGTCTTCTTGGGCAGGCTGGGGTTCTTTTTGATCTGGATGGAAGTGCTCGGTCAGCCCGAACCGTCCGGACCTGTCGCCACCATCGTCGACCAGCTCACCTGGGTGCTGATCCCAATCTCGATCGCTCTCGCCATCCTCCGCTACCGGCTCTACGACATCGATCGGATCATCTCCCGCACCCTGTCCTACGCGCTGATCCTCGGGCTTCTAGGCTTGGTAGCCCTGGGCCTGGTGAGCGGGTTCGCTTCCTTCCTCCCCGACGACGACCCCCTCGTGGTGGCGATCTCGACCCTGGTAGTCGCCGCATTGTTCAATCCATTGCGCAAACGCGTCCAGCGGACGGTGGACCGAAGGTTCAACCGGTCCCGATTCGATGCAGAGCGGGTGGTCCAAGGATTTGCGAGCACTTTGCAGGAGAGGGTCGATCCGGAGGGCGTGGTGGACGGATGGCTGGGGGTGGTCTCCGAGACCATGCAGCCTGCAGCGGCCGGGGTCTGGGTAAGGGAGCCTGACCGACATGTCGAGATCGCCGTAACTCCTGCGGAACGTTCCGCTTCTAGATAGGGCGAGAAGGAGGTTCGATATGACCCGGTCTCTCAGGATCGCACGATCGGCGGCGATCGCATACACCGTGACATTCGTCGCCGGGAGCTATCTGTCGATCAAGCGTGGATACCCTGCCCGGGCCCTCGGGATCGATATGGGATCCGATGTGAGACGGGGGGTATTGGGCGGGATCCACGGTGGGGGTCTCGCTGCCCCCTGGAATCTGATCGTCCAGATGTGGGTGTCGCTCGGACTAGCTCCGCGGGCGGGCGCGACCGGTCGGCGGGCACGGGCCTGGCTCGCCTTTCTCTCAGCCTTGTTCGTCGCCGGGTCGGTCGGCGAGCCGGTGAGCCACAAGATCGTGACTCGAGACTTGCCGCCGGCCGACACGTTGGTGGCAGTAGCCAACATCGCTGTTCCGATCACCATGTTCGTTGCGGCACTGGCGTCACTCGTTGACGGCGAAGGAGAGTGCTCGTGAAATCTGCAACCATGCCTGATGCGATCACGGCGGCGCCGTTCGCTCGCCCAGTCGATGCGCCTCCCGGTGAGTACCAGTTCGTCTGTACCATCCCTGGCCACGTCGAGGTGGGAATGGTGGGAACACTGACCGTGGAGAGCTGACGATGACCCCGCGGGGCCTCCGCCGGTTGCTGTTGATGGTGCTGGCGGTGGGGCTGGCGATGGATCTGATCACGCTGGGTCTCACGGTCCACGTCAGAACCACTCATCCAGGGGTGGCCACCTACGACTACCTGGGAGAGGCCGCCATCGGCGGGATCTTTCTGTACGCCTTGGCTTTGCTGTTGGTGCTCCGTCGATCTGAGCACCCGGTGACGTGGGCACTCGTCGCCAGCGGTTTCTTCGCCTCGGTTCAGACGTTGCTTGGGAGCTACTCGGTGGAAGCACTTCTGGCCGTGCCTGGACAGCTCCCGCTTGGCCGACTCGCACTGGCCGGGAGTGGGATCGCCCAGACCTGGTTCGTCCTCGGGTTCATGTTGATGGTCAACCTGTTCCCCACAGGAAAGCCACTCCCGGGGTGGTGGAAGTGGGTGGTTTGGAGTCTTCTGCTCGTGGCCATGGTCGCAGGCGTCGGCACCTTGATCAGCCCCATGGAACTCGGTGGCAGAGAATTTCCGCCGCTCATCGAGAGCGGCATCAAGCCGATCGGAGATGTGGCCAACATCGTGCTGACCGTTTTCTTCCTGACTGGCACGATCGCCCATGTGGTGACCCGGTACGTCCGATCTCGAGGCATCGAGCGTCAGCAGCTCAAGTGGTTCGTGTTCGCCCTCGTCGTCGGGATCGTCCTTCTGGTCCTGCCCTGGAGCGAAAACGATGCGATCGGAACGGTGCTCTGGGCCCTGGTGCCGATTTCCATTCTCGGGTCGATGGCGGTGGCGATTCTCCGTTATCGGCTGTATGAGATCGATCGGATCGTCTCCCGCACGGTGTCCTATGCCCTGGTGGTGGTGTTGCTCGGGCTGGTGGTGTTGGGTCTGGTCACTGTCTTTGCCCTCTTCCTTCCCTCGGATGACCCGTTGGTGGTGGCGGTGTCGACGTTGGCGGCGGCTGCGTTGTTCAATCCTGTGCGGAGGAGGGTGCAGGGGGTGGTGGATCGTCGGTTCAACCGTTCCCGGTATGACGTGGAGAGGGTGATCGCGGGTTTCGCCGGGACGTTGCGTGAGCGGGTCGATCCGGAGGGGGTGGTGGATGGCTGGGTTGGGGTGGTGTCGGAGACCATGCAGCCGGCGTCGGTCGGAGTCTGGGTCAGAGGCCGATGATCCAGGCGGCTCCGTAACGGATTCGTTGCGCACTGACTGAATGATCGGAGAAACCGGATAGAGGAGGAAGCACATGCGACACCGGTCGACGTTCACATCCGTTTCGTGGATCCCTTCCGAGGCGATGCCGATGAGCCTGATGAAGGTTCCCGTTCTCTTGGGAATCGCCCACTACGATCCGCCACCGCCGGATCGACTCGCCGATCTCGAGACAATGCACCAGGCGAGTGAGTTCCGCTTTGCCAACCGTCTCGGCGCCTGGATCGAGGTCGAGGGTGATGAGATCGTCGACGCGGGTTACGACGGGGGCGGTCTCATCTCGAAAACCGTGGCCGATCTGAAAGTGGGCTCCTTCTCGTTCCAGCCCGTGGCATATCCCGAGATCCGCAAGGAGCCCGAGCGCGGCGACGGTTGGGTCCGATTCTTGCAGACCACCGGTGGCCGCACCGGGTCGCCGATGCTACGAAAGATCAACCGTCCGCCCTACGTCTTGATCACGGCCCCGACCGTCTGGACGACCCTGGCGCTGACCATCCACTCCGACGGGCGGGCAGAGCACGAGGTGGTGGGGGCGAGTCCCTTCCCCCGACATTGGTTCTACGACGATGCCGGCGAGCTGGTGCAGAAGTCGGGTCTGGCCGATTACCGGGAATGGGCGGACAACATGAGCGACGACAACTCCCCCTGGAGTGATCGCGAGCACGAGCTCCTCGTCGCCGACGCCGAGACCGAACTGGAGCGGACGATGTCGGCGGCGATCATGCAAGGCGGCGCCCGTCCTGCGATCCGCCGGCTCGAAGCAGGAGAGGTGCTTCTACGACAAGGCGATGAGGGCGACGAGATGTTCCTGATCCTGGACGGAATCGCGGCGATCGACGTCGACGGCGAGCAGGTCGCCGAGGCCGGCCCGGGAGCGATCCTGGGTGAACGCGCCATCCTCGAAGAGGGGGAGAGGACGTCAACGGTGACGGCCCGGACCCCGATACGGGTGGCGGCGGCGTCCGCCGACCAGGTCGACCGGGAAGCCCTCTCCGCCCTGGCGAAGACTCATCGACGAGAAGACCACGTAGAGGCCAACCCGACCGCGTGAGGATCCCTCGAGTGAAAGGCGGGCGAAGCTTTGGATACAGGATCGACGATGAACTCGACGAGCTGGCAGCAACCTGGGCCGAGGCGTCCGAGTCCGATATCTTGGCGGCCCGACAGGGGATGACCTTCGATGTCGGCGTCCACTGAGGTGGCCGGCGGCCTCGAGCCGTACGTGCCAAACCTCCTAGCCGGCTGGGTGGGGGAGATTCCCGGCTATCGCGTGGTCGAAGGCACCCTCCTCTACGCCGACGTGTCGGGTTTCACCCGGCTCAGCGAGCGGTTGGCCCAGCGGGGGAGATCCGGAGCCGAGGAGATAACCGCCACCATCTCAGACGTGTGGCAGTCGCTGCTCTCGGTCACCGGAGATGGCGACGCGCTCAAGTTCGCCGGCGACGCCCTGATCATCTTCTTCGACGGGCCCGACCACGCGGGGAGGGCGTGTGCGGCGGCTCTGGCCATGCAGGACGCTTTGGCGGCCTGTGCAAGCATCCGTGTCGGACGAGGATCGGTGCGTCTCCGCATGTCGATAGGCATCCACACGGGGCGGTTTCACATGATGGCCGTCGGCGATGGTCACGTCGACCTCTTGATCCTCGGTGAAGCCGCCTCACGCACCGTGCTCACCGAGGAAGCGGCTAACGCCGGCGAAGTGTTGGTCAGCCACGAGACGGCCACCCGCCTGGGTGACAGGCTCGAGGCGAGGGGTGAGCGGGAGACAGGGGTCCTGATCCGCGAGGTGGCCGGCGTCTCCGAGGTGGCCCCTAGTGAGTCGTCCCATGCACGACGGCCCGACCTCTTCGTATCTCCACTGCTACGTGACCGGCTCGGAGCAGGCATCGCCTTCGAGCATCGGCGGGTGACGATCGGATTCTGCCAGGTGGGAGGTGTCGATCGCATGCTGGAGGAACATGGCGAAGGAGCGGTCTTCGACGAGATGCAGCAGTTCGTGACACATCTCATGGACGTGCTCGAGCCGCACGGCGTCCTGCTCAGCTCCTGTGATCTCAGTCAGGACGGAGTGGTCTTCATGATGACTGGCGGAGCGCCCGATGCTGGAGACGGCGACCACGCCAGCCGGATGATGCACCTCGCCACCCAGCTGCTGGCTGACTCGGGTCAGCTGGATGTTCGGATTGGGATCAACTCAGGGCACGTCTTCGTCGGCCCCGTCGGGCCGCCGAGCCGGCGTGCCTATGTCACGATGGGTGACACGACCAACCTGGCGGCACGCGTCATGGCCAAGGCGGCCTGGGGTGAGGTCCTCGTCACCGCATCCTCGATCGATTCCGCCAACGATCGCTTCGTGCTCCGGGACGTCCCTGCATTCCAGGTGAAGGGGAAGCGGCGTCCCGTGGAGGCGATGGCGATCGAATCCCTCGCTGCCACCCTCGAGCCACGGTCGGGCTCGGTGGGGCCGTTTGTCGGTCGGGACGGCGAGCTGGCCCTGCTGCGGGACTCCCTCGAGGCTGCACTCTCCGGGAGAGGTCGTGTGGTGGAGATCCTGGGCGAGCAGGGCGTCGGGAAGTCGCGCCTCGTCGCCGAGTTCCGCTCGTCGACCGGCGATGCGAGGTGGGTGACTGTGGCATGTGATCCCTTCGAGCGCACCACCCCATATCAGACGGCGCGCGTCCTGGTGCGTTGGGTGCTGGGCATCGAGCGGGATGCGACGGCGATTGAAGCCGGAACGCGTCTCGAATCCATAGTGGAGGAACACGCCCCACATCTCCTGCCCTGGCTCCCTCTGATCGCCGTGATCGTCGACGCCGAGGTCGCAGCCACCGAAGAGTCGAGCGACGTCGACCCTCAGTTCCGCCGGGTGAAGGCCCAACAGGTGGTCGCAGACCTGATGGAGGCGATCGGCCGAGTGCCGGCAGTGATGTCGATCGAGGATGCCGAGCATATGGACGACGCCTCGGCGGAGCTGATCTCGGAGCTACTCGGCCGTATCGACGACCGACCCTGGCTGGTG
Organism: uncultured Acidimicrobiaceae bacterium; assembly: GCA_964645875.1. Classification (GTDB taxonomy): domain Bacteria; phylum Actinomycetota; class Acidimicrobiia; order Spongiisociales; family ZC4RG35; genus JANQRA01. The sequence goes on along the minus strand of CAZYCX010000054.1, from coordinate 10,626 downwards.
GTGATCATGAGGGCACCGGGCAACCAGGGGCTCCACCATGGGCGGGGCTATCAGGCAACGGTGGTGGACCTGCACCCCCTCGACCAGGCTCGAGCCGCCGATCTCGCCCGGCGGCTGGCGGAGAAATCGCCGGTACCTCCCCATCTCCTCCCCGAGATCGTGGAGAGATCGGCCGGGAATCCCCTCTTTCTCACCGAGATGCTGGCCCATGCCGGGTCAGAGATACCGCACTCGGTGGAGGACATCGTCGCTGTGCGCATCGACGCTCTGGCGCCGCCCGATCGGAGTGCCCTTCGGCACCTTGCGGTGCTGGGCGAGCGCTTCGACCTCGGGCTCGTCGAATCGGTGTTGGGCGACAGGGGAGTCGCGTCGGACGACGAGGACCTCTGGCGCCGCGTCAGTGGCTTCGTCGAGGTCGTGGGTCGTGAGGTCACTTTCGCCAATCCGCTGGTACGCCAGGTTGCCTATGACGGTCTACCCTTCCGGACCCGCCGCGAGCTCCACGGGCGGGTGGCTGACGCCCTGGGTCCGGGGAGACGGGATCAGCTTCCCCTCCACCTGGTGGAGGCCGAACGTTGGCAGGAGGCCTGGCAAGCAGCCCGTCGGGCCGCAGATCGAGCCAGAGACGCGGCAGCCAACGCAGTGGCCGGCGAGCTCTACGAGCTGGCATTGAGAGCGGCGAACAGCGTCGACGACATCGACGACCACGAAGTGAGCCGGGTGGCCGAAGACGCTGCCCGGGTCTGGGCCCAAGCAGGGGTGCCGGGTCGTGCTTTGGATGCGTTACGAGTGGCTGTCGCCAGGGCAACAGACCCGATCCAACAGCTCGAGCTAGAGGCCCTCCGCGCTTCGGTGCACGAAGACGCCGGGCGCTATCCCCAGGCGTTGAGGTTGTTTGCAACCTCTCTGGCCCGCCTCGATGATATCGATGCCCCTGACCGGGACTGCGCCCGCGCCCGAGCGGCGCTCCACGCCGGCTATGCATCCACGCGGCTCCTGCAGGGCCGATTCGACGAGGCACAACATCACGCCGAAGCCGCGGTTTCCTCCGCGGAGGAGGCCGGAGACCGACCGCTGCAAGCGCGTGGTCTTCATCTCCTCGACCGAATCCATGCGGCGGCCGGGGACTTCGAGCGTGCCCAGCACTACCGCGATGCGGCGTTGCCGATCTTCGCCGAGCTGGGCGACCTGGCTGCCCAGGGAACGGTGCTGCACGACCTCGCAGCCGACGCCCACCGCAGTGGCCGGTTGGCCGAGGCGGTGTGGCTATACCAACGGGCGGCCGACTCACGTTCTCGAGCGGGCGATGTGGTTCGGGCGGCCGCCACCATCAACTCTCTCGGGCAGGTAGAGCAGGCATTGGGGATGCTCGATTCGGCCGAACAGCGATTCACCGAGGCCTTGCGGACTTGGCGCGGTGCCCGCTCGCCCCAGGGGGTGGTCGAGGCAACCACCAACCTGGGAGAACTACGACTGGCGCAGGGTCGGGTTCAGGAGGCGCGAGAGCTACTCGAGGAGGCGGAACGGTTGGCACTCGATCTCGGATTGGACGACATCATGGCTCGGGGGCAGGTTTCGCTGGCGGAGGCCTATCAGGCGGTTGGCCGACACGTCGAGGCCTGGGAGAGAGCTACGGACGCTCTGCAGCGGACGACCGTGTCAGATCTTGCGCGTCGTGCCAGATCAGTCCGAGCAGACGCCCTGGAGGCGACGGGAAGCATGGAGCGCGCCGTCGCCGAGCGAGAGCTGGCACTCTCGCTCGGCGGGCCGCCCCCACCGGGCGCGCCTGGTGAGTGACGCGTCGGAAAAATCCCGGCGCGGGCATGCGCTCCGGTGTCGAAAAGCCAATCCTCCCAATTTGTGGCCACGAACCACAGCGATCACCCGGATCTTCTGTCGTAACGCTCCCGTAGCGGAGCTCTGGCATTCTCTCTGGAAGCAAGGAACGAGGAGTAATGGCCCACTACCAATTCCAGAGCGAATGGGCGTTGACCGCAGCAGTCGATCGGGTGTTCGAGTTGGCGTGTCACCCCGAGGGCTTTTCCGCGTGGTGGCCGTCGGTGAAGACATCCCAGCTGCTCGAGGAAGGCGATGACGACGGCGTCGGAGCTCGCGCCTCCTACACCCTCCGTAGCCCGCTCGTCTATTCGATGAGATTCGTGACCACGACCGTCGAGGTCGATCGCCCGAGCCGCATCCATGCCTTGGTGCGGGGTGACCTCGTCGGCACCGGCACATACCTCCTGGAAGGTGACGAATATCGCACGCGGGTTCGCTTTGTGTGGAATGTGTCGACTACCAAGACCTGGATGAACTTGTTCGCTCCCGTGGTCCGACCACTCTTCGTCTGGGCCCATCAGCATGTGATGCGGAACGGCGCTGTCGCGATGGCGAAACGCCTCGATGCCACCTTGCTCTCCGCCAAGACAGCACTCGCCGAGCCTCCGGCGGTGACTGCATGAGAGAGAAACTGTCCGATTCGACGGGAGGAACGTGATGGGCCAGTTGAGACGAAGTCGACGCAGCGAAAAGCTGGAGGAGGCTCCGGCACGAGAGCCAACGCCCCGGACGAGGCTCATCGACCCGGTCGAGATCCCCCAGGGCGATCCTCTCGAGTCGGTCCTGCTGTCGGGGGGAGGGCCGGTCGAGATGAGTTCCATAGAGGCGGAGTCGGAGACGATCATCAGTCTTCGTGAGGCCGGTGTCGAGCTGGTGGTGCCGCTCATCGGCCAGGGCGAGCTGTTGGGAGCGCTCTACCTCGGCTCCCGCCTCTCCGACCAGCCCTATTCGGGCGACGATCGCCGTCTTCTCGGCAGCCTGGCCTCGCAGGTGGCGCCGGCGATGAAGGTGGCGCAGTTGGTACGGGAGCAGCAGGCCGAAGCGAAAGAGCGCGAGCGAATGGAACAGGAGCTCAGGGTCGCCGCTCTCATCCAACAGACTCTGCTCCCGAAAGAACTTCCCGCCATCCGAGGTTGGGGCGTTGATGCCTTCTATCGCCCCGCCCGTGCAGTTGGAGGTGACTTCTACGACTTCATCGAGCTGGCTGACGGAAGACTGGGAGTCGTCATCGGCGACGTCACGGACAAGGGCGTTCCCGCAGCACTGGTGATGGCCACCTGCCGTTCGATGCTTCGAGGCGCCGCCCAAGGGCATGACTCGCCAGGGGCAGTCCTCGCCGAGGTGAATGACAATCTCGTCCCCGAGATCCCCCCGTCGATGTTCGTCACCTGCCTCTACGCCATCGTCGACACTGCAGCCGGGGAGGTGGTGTTCGCCAACGCTGGACACAATCTTCCCTATGTGCGGAACTCAGACGGCGTGGTCGAGTTGCGCGCCACGGGAATGCCGCTAGGCCTCATGGCCGGGATGGATTACGAGGAAAAGACCCACCTCCTGGACCATGGTGATGTCATGGTGCTCACCTCCGATGGCATCACCGAAGCACACAACGCCGAGGGCGAGATGTACGGATTTGCTCGACTGATGGGCCAGGTGGCCAAGAAGACCAAGAGTGACGATCTCGTCGCCTCGCTGGTCGGCGACCTCGAAAAGTGGAGCGGTCCCGGTTCCGAGCAGGAAGACGACATCACCCTGGTTGTGGTACGTCGCACTGCGTCGGCGGAGCAGTCTGCCTCCGTTTTCGGTGACGATCCCGAAGAGAAGCGGCTTGTCTCGTTCCGTCTGCCCAGTATCGAGGGTAATGAGCGGTTGGCCATCGACACCGTGGTCGAGGCAGTGGCGCCACTTGGACTCAACCCAACTCGGCTCGAGCGTCTCAAGACCGCGGTAGGGGAGACGGTGATGAACGCCATCGAGCACGGCAACCACAACGATCCAGATCTCGATGTCGGAGTAGAGGTGTCGGCGACCGGTTCGTCACTGACGGTACGGGTCAGCGATCAGGGCGGAGATATCGAGATCCCGGATGTAGAGACCCCCGACATCGAGGCCAAGCTCGCAGGTGAACAGACCCCGCGGGGCTGGGGCCTCTTCCTCGTTGCCCAGATGGTCGACGAGGTCAGACGGTCCGCAGACAACGGAACCCACGTCGTCGAGTTGGTCATGAGCCGAGAAGGAGAGATCTGATGCCAGGTGAGGAGTTCACAGCCCGAGTGGTGAAAAAGGACGGCGGATCGGTGGTCGCCATGTGGGGAACCGTCGACAAGAACGCCAAAGAGCCACTGGAGACCGCATATGAGGAAGCATCCGTGGGTAATGGGGAGATCATGCTCGACTTCAGCGAGGTGGACTACATCAACTCAACCGGAATAGCGGTCCTCGTCGGCATTCTGGCGATGGCACGCACCCAGGGCCAGGAGGTGGGGGCGATGGGGTTGAGCGACCATTATCGGGAGGTGTTCCGAATCACCCGACTCTCCGACTTCATGCACATCTACGAGGAGTCTCCTGCAGGGGGCTAGGAGGAGGGGAATGACTGCGAACAATCTGCAAATGGACATTCGCGAGGTGAGTGCCAGGGTACGGGTCATCGACATCAGTGGAGACCTCACGGCCTCCTCCGAAGATCAGATCACCGACGCACACGGGAAGGCGGGCGACGGCGCCGACGCCGTGATCCTCAACTTCGAAGGTCTGGACTACATGAACAGCAGTGGGATAGGTCTGTTGGTCACGACCTTGATCCGCGCTCAGCGGGCAGGACACGATCTGCGCGCTTTTGGTCTGAGTGACCATTATCGCCAGATCTTCTCGCTGACCCGTCTCGACGAGGCGATCAGTATCTTTGACGACGAGGAGGCAGCAGTAGCCGGGTAACCGTTTTCGTGCGGTCCGTTGTCAGGGCATACGAGAAGCGGTCAGCCGTCGCTCCCTGACACCTCTATGTCGTCGCTCTCTTGCGAGCCGATGGTGACGTCGATCCTCCGCGGCTTCGACTGCTCCGCCAACGGAACCGTGACGGTGAGCACCCCGTCGGACAGACTCGCTTCCAATCGCTCGGCGTCGAGGATGTCGCTGAGCACGACCCGACGGGTGAACGAGCCCTGGGGTCTCTCGCTGACCAGGGTCTGCTTGTCTCCGCCGTCCCAAACCCGTGTTGCCGTGATCGTCAACTCGTTCCTCTCCATGTGGATGTCGATGTCCTCGGCGGAGATGCCGGGCACGTCGAAGTAGAGGGTCACCGACTCGTCCCCTCGTATCGCGTCGAATGCCATCACCGACGGTGGGCGGTCTCTTGTCTCGCGCGTCCGACGGTCGAACTCGCGCATCGGGTCGAAACGAAGCATGACAACCTCCTCGATTTGGTGGCAAGGATATGCCCCCGGAACGGGCCCGGGAAACATGGCGGGACGTTTGGAGGGGAAATTAGGCCAGAGACTGGTCACGTGACGAGCGGGAGCAGCCGGAGCTATCGTCATCCTCCATGCCCTGTGGTTGGTTTCGATCCGGCCGAGCTGGAGGAGACGACGGCAACGTGTCATCCGTCGCCGGCCCCGTCCCCTCTCGAGGGCAGCCGTCCGCCCCCGCCGAGGAAGCCTTAGGTCCATGAGCTACGGCTGGTGGAAGTTCATCCATCTGGTCGGAGTGGTGGGATTCGTCGCTGCCCATGGCACCTCGATGGCGGCGACGTTTCTGATGCGCCGGATCCGGGAGCCGCAGCAGGTCTCCGGCGTCCTGCAGCTGAGCGCAGCCACCTCGGGCGCCTTCTACGTCTCGACCCTGGTGCTTCTGGTGGGCGGTGTCGGCGCCGGCGTTCAGGGCCGCTGGTTCGACCAGGGCTGGATCTGGGTGTCGCTTGGCGTGCTGGTCGGGATCGGAGTGCTCATGTTTCCCATGGCCCGGGCACACTTCCGACGAGTCCGGCTGGTGCTCGAGCTGATGGAATCGGGCACCGCGGTCTCTCGAGAAGACTTCGCCCGCGTCCTCAACTCGGGCCACCCGATCCTCACCGCCGGGACGGGATCCGTGGCCCTACTCCTCATCGTCTACCTGATGGTGCTGAAACCGTTTTGAGCGTCTATCGAAAGATCCTCGTCGGGGCGCACAGCTCACCGACCTCGGCAGTGGCCGAGAACCGGGCCGCCTGGCTCGCCAGCCAACTCGGAGCGGAACTGACTCTCATCCACGTCAGCGATGACGAGGCGACGGCCAACGACAGCGGCGCGCACATCCTCGATGCGGCAGTGGAACGAGCCCGCATGCTCGGCGTCGAGGCGGGGACCGAGCACCGCCACGGCGAGGTCGCCCCCTCGATCATGGCTGCTGCCGCCGACCTCCATGCCGATCTGCTGGTCATCGGCGACCACGGGATGGGGCCGGCAAACCGGTTCAGCTTGGGGGGGATCCCCACCCAGGTGGCTCATCATTCTCCCATCGACATCCTGGTGGTGAGATCCACCAATCCCCAGGCCGGCAGAGACACATACGGCAGGATCCTCATCGCCACCGATGGCTCCCTGACAGCCCATCAGGCGGCGCGCCATGGTCATGCCCTGGCTCACACACTCGGCGCCCACGTTGCCTTGATCTACGTGGGCGACGAGTTGATCGGCGACATCGTGCTACGTGACACCGCCGCCCGCCTCGGCGGCGGCGACGTCGAGCGAATCGTGGCCAAAGGCAAACCGGCCGCCCAGATCTCCGGCTTCGCCGGCGACTACGACCTGGTGGTGGTGGGCAACAAGGGAATGACCGGTTCGCGGCGCTACATCCGGCGAGTGGTCCCCCAACGAGTCGCCCACGAAGCCCCGTGCGACGTGTTGATCGCCAAGACGGTCGGCCGCTCCTTCTTCGATCTCCGCCCCGGAGAGGGCGCCGTGGTCGAAGTCGAAGGGGAGAAGGTGGCGGCCTACGTCCACGACGACGGCACCACCTACATGCTGTCTGCCCGCTGTCAGCACATGGGTTGTACCGTCGGTTGGAACAGCCGCGCCCTCACCTGGGACTGCCCCTGCCACGGGTCCCGCTACGACTACTCGGGAGCGATCATCAACGGACCAACCAAGAAACCGCTTCCACCGGCCCAAACCTGATTTAAGCGACGGCATGCCGGAGACCAGCGGTGGGTTCTGACCCCCGAAGCACATCGAGTTCGATGTGGAGAGGGCCTTCCGGCCCGGAGCGCCGGTGTTTACGAAGCTTCGACCGTGAGGACTAGGTGAGTGCCGTCGAGCCCCTTCAATGACACTGTTCTCGTGGGTCCGAAGCGAATCCCTTGGCCGCCGGAGAGCTCAGCGGTGACGGACGATGCCACGATCTCACCGCCGGCGGCGATCCCGGCGATCCGTGCCGCCTTGTTCACCGCAACTCCGTAGTAGTCGCCATCTCGGCGCAGCGAGTCGCCGGTATGAACACCGATCCGAACCTTGAGCTCGGTGCTGGAGGTAGCCGATTGGATCTCGGTCGCCGCATCGATTGCGGCCCGGGCAGACTCGAACACGGTCATGGTCCCGTCCCCGAGTCTCTTCACGACGTTGCCCCGGTGGCGTTTGATGACTTGATCGAGGATGGCGAAATGATCCTCGACGATTTGCGTCCACTTCTGGTCGCCCATCTCTTGTGACACGACGGTGGAGTCTTCGATGTCGGTGAACATGACTGTCACAGTCCCCGCCGGGATCCCATCAGCCAGGCCATCACCTGATGCATCGAGCGAGGAGACCAACTCGCCGAGACTCCCCGGCATCTTGTAACCGAACACTTCGACGTTCGGGGCCGCCGTGGATATGTGCCACTGAACCATCCGCCAAGCGCCCCCCTCGAGTTCAAAGACCGCCGTATGTCTGGCAACGAACGGATCGTCTCCCGGCCGGTGCCCGACCGTCTCGGCTGCAATCCAGCCGACCGACCCGCGCTCGAACCCCTCGAGACGCGGGAAGTCGAATGTGACGACGCGAGTCTCTTTCGATCGGGCCAGGACTAGGGGAACCACCTCCTCATGACCACTCCACCACTCGTCCGCGGCCGTTGTGATCCAACGGACCGAGGCGTCCTCAGAGATCAGATTCCCGACCGCCTCGTCATCACCGACCAGCGACGAGGCCAACAACCTACGAAACACGGCCTCGACTTCACTGGAGCGGTTCACCACCCGAGTGTAGGAGTGCCATCGTCGGCACCTGAGATAGGTCGGTCGGGTCCCTGCGCTGCTCCCGATGGGTGGGGGCAGGGGTACGGTGGGCTGTTGGGCAATTCCGGAGTCGGTCGAATGAGAGGGCGTTGGGCCTGAGACAGGAACGTGGGCAAAGTGAAGACGTGGCGGATCCCATCGTCGTCGATGTGGTGGTGGTGGGTGGAGGTCAGGGAGGTCTCGGCATCGCCTATTACCTGGCCCAGGGAGGCCTCGACTTCGTGGTGCTGGAGCGTGGGCGGTTGGGTGAGACATGGCTGTCGCAGCGTTGGGACAGTTTCGCCTTGAACACCCCCAACTGGATGAACGGTCTTCCAGGAGCCGCCTATGAGGGTCCCGATCCCTTTGGGTTCATGACCCATGCCGAGCTGGCCGGGTCGTTTGGAGAGTATGCGGAGCGATTCGATCTGCCGGTCCGAACCGGGGTGACGGTGACCGGGGTGGGCCCGTCCGATGGCGAGGGCCGCTATCTGGTCGTCGGGGAGACGGGTGACGGTGAGGAAGTCTTCTACGAAACGGACTCGGTTGTCATCGCGTCGGGAATTCTGCAATCACCCCGTGTTCCCGCGGTGAGCTCGAAGATCCCCGACGGCGTCGTCCAACTACACACCGGGAGCTACAAGTCTCCTGACGCGCTGCCCGATGGCGCCGTCCTGGTGGTCGGTGGGGGACAGTCCGGCGCTCAGATCGTGGAGGACCTTCACGGGGCCGGCCGCACCGTGTACTTCTCGATCAGCAAGGCGCCGCGTCTCCCGCGCAGATACCGGGGGCGGGACTTCATGGACTGGTGGCTCGAAATGGGGTTGTGGGATGTCGCAACCGACGACGTCGACGATCCAACGGTCCTGACGACAACCAACCCGCTGGTGTCAGGCGTGGGACCCCTCGGCCACACCGTGAGCTACCAGCAACTCGCCCGGGACGGTGTGCGCCTCATGGGTCGGCTCGAAGACGTCATCGGAGACGAGGTCATCACCGATGACAAGGTCGTCGAGTACATACGAAACGCCGACGCCAAATCCGAGGAGCTACGAGACAAGATCGACATCTTCGTCGCAGAGCATGGTCTAACCACCCCGCCACCAGACCCCGACCCGGCCGACAGGTCGCTCGCCGAAGACGAGCGCGTGGACTACCTGAGACGGCTCGACCTCAAAGAGGCGGGAGTCGGCACCATCATCTGGTGCACCGGGTTCACCGCTGACTTCTCCTGGATCGATCTGCCCGTCACAGAAACCAACGGCAGACCCGTTCATCACAACGGTGAGGCTCAGGTCCCGGGCATCTACTTCGTCGGATTCCCCTGGCTGTCGAAACGAAAGTCCGGTGTCGTGCTCGGTATCGACGAGGACGCACAGCACATCAGCGAGCTCATCCTCCAGCACCACAACACCGCTTGACCGAAAGGGAATCCGGGTGTCACTCAGGCCATAGCGAGGCCTTTGACCGCCACGGCCAGGTAATAGGGTGATTCGAACCTGAGGTGGCCGTCTCGGCTCAGGTGAGGAGCCAGGTTGCGGCGGGCGTCCTCGAGCAGCGAGTCGAGGGCGACGTCGTCGACGAGCTCGGACAGTGGCGCCCAGCTACGCACCTCGGTTTCCACGAACGCCTCGACCGATGGGTAGTCGGTGGTCTCATGCTCGGTGGTCAACGTCACTGGAGTGATCCCTGCCCGGGTGAGGGTCCCCTCCAGTTCGGGGGCTCCCGAGGTCCAGATGTCTTCCACCACGGCGCGGCCTCTCTCGCCAACATGACGCTCCACCACGTCGGCCAGCACGAGATTCACCGGGCTGTCGCGCAGGGCTCCCGACACCGACACCACCAGACGTCCACCCGGTTTCAGGACACGCCACATCTCGGCGAGGGCGAGCTCCTGGTCGGGGAAGAACATCAATGCGAACTGGGAGAGCACCCGGTCGAAACCCTCGGCGGGGAGCGGAAGCATCCCTGCGTCGCCTTGGACCCATCCCACTCTTGGTGCGACCCGGTGGGCCACCGCCAGCATCTCTCGGCTGATGTCGAGACCGATCACCGCACCTTCTGCTCCGGCCCGGTGGAGACACTCTCGGGCCACCACCCCGGTGCCACATCCCACGTCGAGCACCCTCATTCCAGGTTCGACGTCGGCCCGGTCGATCAAGTGTGTCGCCGTCCTCAGGAGGACCGTCGCTGCCAGCTCGCTCTCGTACCGCTCGGCGGCGGCCAGATCGACGTCAGATTCCTCGCCGGTTCCCATTGTTTCCTGACCACGACGCTACAGGAACCTACCGCTGCCGCCCCGGGGGCTTGTGAACTCGGGGCGCTGGACTTCGCTGACCGGGGCCTGCAACCCTGGGTTCGCGTGGACGCCGGGGCCGGGCGGGAGCGCCGGCGGCCGACCGTTTCGGCGGTGACCCGACCAGAATGATCCCATCGAGCCTGTTCGCACCAACGAGAAACCCGAGGCGACCGCGGCGCGGCTGTTTCGGGACATAGCCGGCGACTATCAGCGTTGGGCCGGCATCTTGAGCTTGGGCCAGGATGGGCGTTGGCGACGG
>CAZYCX010000053.1:0-17980 GCA_964645875.1 uncultured Acidimicrobiaceae bacterium | reverse complement strand
CGACTTGATCGATCCGCGCCATCTCGCCCTTCTATATACCGCAGTTGATCGACATCCGAATATAGACAAAAAGAACCATTGGGCTCAGGCCGGGTGGCGAGGCTTCAGCTCGTCGACGTCCGCCTCCGTGTCCACATCCCGCGGAGCCGCCTCCGGGAACCAGACCTCATTGACCCATTCCGGGTGCGCTTGCCAGAGGCGCCTCGCCCCTTCGTCGCCCTCCAACGACATCAACCGAGCCCACAATGAACGGTCGACCACCACTGGATTGCCCCAGCTATATCGGTATTTCGGAATCGTCACCGGCTTGCCCGAGCGGGAGTGGGATGCGAGCAGCTCCTCCACCGTGGCCACCGAGACGTCGGGCTGATCGCCGATGACCACGAGCGCCTGATCGCAGCGCGACAGTCTGGTCAGTGCATCCAGACCCACTCGCAACGACGACGCGATTCCCTCCTCCCACTCCAGGTTCTCGATCACATAGGCGTCACCAAGGTCGGACGCCTCCAGGATCTGGTCTGCCTCGTGCCCGATGACCACCCACACCTCGTCGACGGGAAATTCGAGTGTTCGAGCGACGACATGCTCGAGGAGGTTCGACTCACCCCACGGCTCCAATTGCTTGGCACGACCCAAACGCCTGGAACCGCCGGCGGCCAGCACGATGGCGGCAGTGGGCATGTCAGCGAATGTAGCCAGTGCCCTGGCCTGTGACGTTGGCGATGTTCAGGGCGAGGGTTGCTGGTCGGGGCACTAGACGCGCACGGCCACCGGAAAGCGGGTCAGGGCACCGACTCCGTGGTGGTCCAGGGGCGAGGCCACGGTGATCTGGGAGACCGCTCCGCCCGCGGCGACCGTGGACTCCATGAGGGCCCCCACCACATCGTCGACATCGAACATGGCATCGCCACACACCGGGCAAGTGTCTCCGTCACGGGCGAGGAAGCCGCAGTTGTCACAGATCGCGCCCGACTTGGCGAACGGTCCCGCCACGACGAGGGTGTCTATCGCCTGGGTGTTGGCCGCGTCCAGCACCGCCGTGAGGCCGAGGAGGGCGTTTCCCCCGCTCCACGCGGTATCGCAGATCCGGCCCGCCAACGCGTCGTACCGGTGCCGGCGCATCTGCCGATCCATCGCCGCCACCTCGGTGCGCAAGGCGGGGAGCCCGAACTTCTGCGGATTGATGGTGAAGGTGGCCCGTTGCAGCCGGGCGAGGTACGGATGCAGTGTCCGGCCGATCTCATCGACGGTTTCCTCGTACCCGCCGATCGCCAGATAGTCGAACGGTCGGTTCATGTGCCGATCGAGGAGTCGCTCCCCTGCCTCACGCCACAACTTCGCCGACACCTCATCGGCTCGTGCCCGCACGCTCTGCTCCTCGTAGCCGGCAAAGCCGCCCCAACTCCGGCTGCCGATGTCCGCACCGATCGGCGCGTTGACCTCCTCGACGATGCCCTCCACCGCGACAAAAGTCCGCGCCAGGGTGTGGTCGGCAACGATGATGCCGCTGCGCAGGGCGCGAGGCGAAGCCCGAAGTGGACGCATGTAGGGACGGGGGCCCATGGTCGACACGCTGGGAACAGTGTGCCCCAAAGGCTCCAGGACGAAGATGCCGTCCAAATCCGATGCGAAAATGGCATAACCCGGAGCCGAGTCGAGCTCCAGCTCATCGGCCAGCCCATGGATCCGCTCGGAGTCGACACGGACGCTCTTCTCGACGGCACGGGTATGGCCCTCCGCCCTCTCCCGAAGAGGCTTGACGAGATCTGAGAGGAGGGCGGCGAAGCCTCCCGGACTGGGACGTTCGGCGTACACAGAGAGGAGCGAGCCATTCGGACTTCTCAGGTCGGCTATGCGGTCACCTTCCAAGTCGACCTCCGGGAGCGCTTCGCTTCACAGCCAATGCCATTCGATGCCGAACCTACACATCGGGGATGACTGTCGTCAGAGGGCCCGCATCAACTCCACTGTCAACTCCTCCTGGATCCAGCCCAGGTAGTCCATCACCTGCCTGCTGTCCTCGGGAAGCTCGTCGTGGTCCGACTCCACGTCGATTCCGAGCCGGGCTCCCAGAGCGAGACGGGCCTCGTTGAGGACCCGAAGCACGGCGTCGGCCTCCTCGTCGTCGAGGACCACCGGCCCGTCACTCGAGACGAGGTCGTCGAACACGGCCCGGTCGGCTCGACGGGCAGCCTGGAGGTCTTGTCCCATCAGCCGCCACCACTCTTCATTGGCCCCCTGGTCATCGAGGTAGACCGGGACCTTCAGACGATCCGCAGCCGGGTCGGTTCCCGGCGCTCCGATCCCGGCGAGAAGAGGGAGCACGTCACCGAGGAACATCCGCTCTTCCGGGTTGAAGGAGGCCTCGATCCCACCGTCGGTGCGGCGAAAGTGACTCACTGTTCGAGAGTCGCCCAGAGCCCGTGATTGTGGAGCCGGAAACAGTCCAGCTCAGCCTTCTCCCGGGGCCCGTCAGAGACGATCGCCCGGCCATCGTGATGCACCTCGAGCATCAGCTCGGTCGCCTTGGCCTCGTCGTAGCCGAACAGCTTTCGGAAGACGTAGACCACATAGGACATCGTGTTGACCGGGTCGTTCCAGACCACGACCTGCCACGGTCGGTCGATGTCGAGACTCTCGTCCGTGTCCGGGACGATGACTGGAGTTGTCTGGGTTGGCATGGGACCACTCAATGGGCTCTGACTGCTGAGAACATCGTCCGCTGGTTACAACCCTAGGGGCCGAAAGGCACATTCCGACAGGCGGTCACCGCATCTGCCAGCCCGGGATGGGCCCAGGGGATCCGACCCGCCGGGTAGGGGGACCCGATCCCGTCGAACCCCGCCACCGGGTCGGGGAAGCCGGCGACTCCCTCGGCGCGGACACATCTCGAGAACTCCTCGAGCTGGGCCTGGACCACACGGCGCATCTCCGGATCCGGCTCCAGGGCGAGCGCTCCGGTGGTCAGCACCCCGCCACATTCCTCGAGCGCCTCCATCACCTGGCGCCTGGACAGGTCCAGGCCGTCGAGCACGACACCGATGCGAGGCCGTCCCAGCCCATCGAGGGGGACCTCCGGGACGGGAGCGCCCCGCTCGGACATGCAAGCGCGGAACTCGGTCAGACTGGGCTCGACGGGGCTGATCGAGGTGGTGGTGGCCTGAGTCGTGGTGGTCGTGAAGCCATGGGGATCGGTGGGCGAGGGCGCCTCCGCCTCCGCCAGGCAACCACTCAGCGCAAGGAGAACGACGGGTGCGAGTCTCGAACCGAGGCGCGACCGTCGTGCCAACTCACTCCAGGCCGTCGGCCAGGATCATGGCGATGTCCCGGACCGGAACGTCGCCACGGCCGAGCTCCTTGACCCCGTCGTCGAGCATCACGAAGCAGAAGGGACACGCAACAGCGATCTCGTCGGCCCCGGTGGCCAGGGCCTCTTCGGCACGCTCGTTGTTCACTTTCTTGCCGGTGTGCTCCTCCATCCAAAAGCGCGCCCCTCCGGCACCACAGCAGAGGCCTCTCGTGCCATGACGGGGCATCTCGACGACATCGCTGCCGGACCCGCCGACCACGCGGCGCGGAGCGAGATAGACGTCGTTGTGACGTCCCAGGTAACAGGCGTCGTGGTAGGCGATCCTCTTCGGGTCTCCGTTGGCCTTCTTGGGCTCGCTCAACCTTCCCTGCGTCAGCAGCTCGGCCAGTAGCTGGCTGTGGTGGACCACTTCGTATTCCCCGCCGAACTGCGGATACTCGTTGGCGAGGGTGTTGAAGCAGTGGGCACATTGGGTGATGATCTTGCGAACCCCCAGCTCCTCGAACGTCTCGATGTTCTGCAGAGCGAGCTGTTGGAAGACGAACTCGTTCCCCGACCGCCGCGCCGAGTCACCGTTGCACGACTCCCGCGAACCGAGGATGGCGAAGTCGATCCCCGCCTCGTTGAGCAACCGTGCCAGGGCAACCGATGTGGCGGTGTTGCGGTCGTCGAACGAGCCGGCACAACCCACGAACCACAGGTACTCCGCGGAGTCCTTCCCGTTCTCCCCGAGTATCGGGATCTCGAAATCGAGCTCGGAGGTCCAGTCGGCTCGGGCCTGCTGGCTCATGCCCCAGGGGTTCGACTGGTTCTCCATCGCCACGAAGGCCTTCCCCAGCTCGCTGGGGAACTCCGACTCCATCAGGGTCAGGTAGCGGCGCATGTCGAGGATCTTGTCGAGGATCTCGATGTCGACAGGGCAGATCTCGTCGCATGCCTTGCAGGTGGTGCAGGCGAACACTTCCTCAGGTCTGATCCGGTCGAACAGTGAGCCGGCCCCTTCGAGAACTGTGGTTGTCGACACCGGCGCTGTCACTCCTGCCAGAGAGGCGGCCACTTCGCCCGACTTGAGCACGATCTCCCGGGGATCGAGGGGCTTGCCCGTGATGTTCGCCGGGCAGACCGAGGTGCATCGACCGCAGATCGTGCAGGCGTCGGTGTCGAAGATCTGCTTCCACGTGAGGTCGTTGACGACACTGGCTCCGATGGTGTCGATGTCCTCCGCCTCGAGGAGGTTGGGCATGGCCCGCATGGCTCCCTTGGGCCGATCATGGGCGGAGAGGAAGAGATTGGCCGGGGAGGTGACCATGTGCCGCAGCTTGGTCAAAGGGAGGATGACGAGGAAGGCGACGAACAGGGCGGAGTGGCTGACCCAGAAGAACCGGTGCCAATCTCCCGCATCCCCCTGCTCGAACAGAAAGGAGAGTGGGTACCCCACGAAAGACCAGACCTCGAAGTCGGGACGTCCGGACTGGGAGATGCGCGCCGCCTCCACCAGGAAGCCGGTGAGGCCGATCAAGGCCAGAACCCCCAGGATGAGGACGTCCTCTGGCCTGGTCTTCGACCGGATTCGCCACGACGGCATGACGTAACGACCGAAGAACGCCATCGCCAGACCGGCGAGAAACACCACGCCCGCCAGGTCGAGGACGGCCGAGTAGCCGAGATAGAAGCCACCGTGGAGGAACTTGAGCCCGGCCGGCAACAGGTGGTCGATTTCGAGGGTGACCGTGCCCAGGAAGAGCACGATGAACCCGAAGTAGACCATCGAGTGCATCACCCCGGACTTCGGATCGCGCATCAGGGTCTTCATCGACAACCCGTCGGAGAGCCGGGCGAGACGTGCCTTCCAATGACCGGTGCGGTCCTCGGGGCCACCTTGCTGCCAGCTCTCCGCCCGCTGGGCGAACAGGTGGAAGGTGAGCCACAGGAACGAAGCGACTCCGAAGTAGAAGATCATGACCACGGCGTCGGGGACGTTGCCGAAGACCTCCCGTCCGACGTCGAAACGAGGGTGGTCCTGGATCGTCCCCAAGAACCCCAGTGCCATGGTGGCGAGGGCCGAGAGGACCCCGAGCCCCTCGAGGACCTGAGCTGCCGTGGGACGGCGAACGCTGGACATGGGCGGCGAGTGTAGGGATATCGCGCTCGGTGTTCGTCACACCGAAAACGGGGTCTGCGGTCCACTCTCGGCGAACCTGATATCACCACATTCGCGAACAAGACCGTCCTCCGAAGTCCATCGGATATGCGATTGACAGAGAAGAATCGATCTGACATACTCTGATTCGACCGTTATCGAATCTAGAGTGTGTATGCGAAATGTCTGAATTGATAATCCCAAGTGAGCGGGTACGAGGCCTCACCGAGGCCCCCCGCCGCATACCCATCGAGATCGAGGGATCGGTCACCTTCGAGATACCACTCACGATCTGGTCGGCCTTCAGCCCCAAGGATCCCAACACTGCCAGCGAGCTCGGGGATAAATGGCTGGCAAATATCAGGATCTCCTGCGGCGACGAGCTCGGCTCAGAGTTGGAGACGCTGGGTGGCCCATGGGCACAGGTGTGGCTGGCGATTTCGAGTCTCCTCCTGGCCGCACCCCATCCTCATGAGCCGACCCGGGTCTTCGAGTGGCTGAAGTCGGTCGGCGAGCAGAGGTTGAGGAGGTGGATCCTCGGCTACAGCAGCAACAACGACGACCAGGCCCTCATCGAGCAGGCCGCTCAGGGTGACGTCGAGTCTGTTTCGGAGTTGATGGCTGACGTCGAAGAGCACAAGGCCGAAGCAATCGACTATCTCCGCTGGATGGTGGAGACCGAGGGGCTGCCGGAGAGGTTCGCCTCCGCTCTCGAGCAATTCCGCAGCGACGTCTTCGTCGAGTTCGAAGAAGAGTTCGCCGGAGCCATCGCCCGGGCGGCGGCGGCACGACGGGCCGCGCCGACACGCGGCAGCGCCAAAGAAATCGTCGAGGAGGTCACCAGCGGAATCGACTTCGAGATACCTCTCGGGATCACGCGGATCATCCTCGTCCCCTCGGTGCTCACCCGACCTCTTTCGCTCATCGACGTCTATCGGAGCACTCTGGTCGTCTACTACGGCATCGCCGACGAGTTCATCGACAGCGATCCCGAAGCACCACCGTCCTGGTTGGTGCGCACCTACAAGGCGCTCAGCGACGAGAGACGCCTCCGCATCCTCCGTCGTCTCAGTGAGGGCCCCGCTTCGCTCGACGACCTGACCGAGATGCTCGGCCTCACCAAGTCGACCGTCCACCACCACATAACCCTGCTCCGGGGCGCCGGATTGATCAGAGTCCACCTGTCCGAGGGGAAATCGCGGGAGAAGTCCTTCTCGCTCCGAGAGCAGACGCTCACCGACGCCAACGGGTACCTCGACTCCTATCTCATGCCTTCCGAAAGTGAGGAACAACGCGATGTTCGCTGACCTGTACACCCGAGCCCAGGCCTATCACCTCGAATACGTCCGCCGTCATGTCAATCCTCCGGAGCCGCTGGAACAGCCCCGTCACGGTCTGAGACATGCAATCGGCAGCCGCCTCATCCACCTGGGTGAGAAGCTGGCTCAATCCGACCCCACCCTGCCCTTCGATCGCGCCGCATAGGGAGCCTTCTCCGAACAAGGGATGCCGTGGGCGCGCTCTGGAAGACCGGCCCCGGGTCTCTCGGCTCCCAGCCGGGGATCCGGGTCGTCATCAACGACGAACCGCCCCAGCCCGCTTGACCGCTCTCGAGCTCAGCCAGGTGGTCACCGGCACCGCCGCCACCAGACCGATCGAGCCGACGAGTGTGCGCGCTATCTCTATCGCCACCACCTCGGAGCTGGCCACGAACCCGAGCGACTGCCCTGAGAGCGTGAACAGGATGAGCAAGGGCAGCGAGGCACCGGCGTAAGCGAGGAGCAGGGTGTTCACCGTCGACACGATGTGATCCCGCCCCACTCGCAACCCCGAGGCATACAACTCCGCTGACTCGAGCGCCGGATTGGCCGAGTGCACCTCCCAGACGGCTGAGGCCTGAGTGACGGTGACGTCATCGAGAGCTCCGATCGCGCCGAGCACGATTCCTGCCAGCAGGAGCCCGTTCAGGTCGAGGTCCGGGATGGCGAGGAGGAAGAAGGCCTCCTCGGCGGCGAGGCCGGAGAAGCCGGCCAGCGCCAACACCACCCATGACAGTCCTGTGGCCAGGGCCAGCGCCGAGAAGGCTCCCAGCGCTGCCACATGGGTCAGCGGGTTGTAGCCGTGGGCTAGGTAGAGCGAGATGAGGAGAATGGCCCCGCCACCGACCATCGCCACCAACACCGCATCTCTCCCGGCGACGATCGCAGGAAGAATGAACAACAGGAGGATTGCGATGCTGAGGGCCAGCCCGGCCAGGGCCGCCACCCCTCGCATGCGACCGAGACCCACCACCGCAGCGCCGAAGACGAGGGCGAGAACAGCGAGGATGACCCGCCGATCGGTATCGGCGTACTGGTAGTCCACCGTCCCGTCTTCGTAAGTGACCACCGCGAGGAAGACCGACTCACCTACGTCGAGGCGCGGTTGGCCCGGCTCGTCGGGGAACTCCAGGATCACACTGTCCCCCACCGGCTCCTCGAGTAACGAGAACTGGAAGAGACGGCAATCGAGCTCGGTGGCATATGAGCAGGGGCCGATCGTCGAAGTCACGACCTCCGCCCTGACCACCTGCTCGGAGAACCCGATCTCACTCAAATCGAGATCGGTGGGGTCGGTGGGCCATAGGGCCACGAGCCCTACGAGGACGAGCAGCGCTATCCCCGAGATCCAGGCGGCCAGCCCACGCGGTCTCCTCATCCTTCGCCGATCGGGTCCGATGAGCTTCTCGAAGTCAGAGTTCGGTTCGGTCACGTTGCGATCGTATGGGCACCGACATCCGGTCGAGGGGATCTCGGCCGTCGACGCCGGATCATTTGCCGAACAGGGCGCGGGCGAAGAACAGCACGTTCGCCGGCCGCTCGGCGAGTCGGCGGGTGAGATACGGATACCACTGAGAGCCGAAGGGGAGGTAGATACGCAGCGGATATCCGGCGGCAACGAGATCCTGTTGCAGCTCGTTCCTCACCCCGAAGAGCATCTGGAACTCGAAAGGCTCCTCCCGTTCCGTCGCCAGCTGGCGGGTGAGGTCGATCAGGGCCTCGTCGTGGGTCGCCACCGCCGGTGTGGTCGACGTCGACTCCATCAGCAGGCGCAGCTGCTCGGCGAATGCCCGGTCCACGTCGGCCCTCGCGGTGTACGCCACCTCTGGCGGCTCCACGTAAGCGCCCTTGCAGAGCCGGATGTGCCCACCCAGTGGCACCGTCCGCTCCAAATCCGAGGGGGTGCGGCGCATGCATGCCTGCAGTGCGATCCCGAGGTTCCCATGCGATGCCTGACCCTTCTCGAACAGCCTGACGGTCGCTTCGGTGTAACGGGAGTCCTCCATGTCGAGAGTCACCGTGGTGCCTACGTCGGCAGCCCTCTCCCCGACACGCGAGATCGCCGACATGGCCAGCGACTCGTCGATTGCCAGGCCGAGCTGGGTGGGCTTGACCGAGATGTTTGCATCGAGGCCTTCGCTCCCGATCCGGTCGAGGCACTCGAGATACTCCTCGGTGGCGGCGAGGGCGGAGTCGTGGTCGTAGACCTCCTCACCGAGCAGATCGAGAGAAACGAGGAAACCCTCGCCGTTGAGGGCCCGGGCAACCGCCACTGCGTCGGAGAGCGTGTCACCCGCCACGAAGCGCTCTGCAAGAGCGCGTCCGGGTCGTGTTCCGGTGACCAGCTTCTCGACAGGTGCAGCTCCGGTGACCGCGGCCGTGGCCCTCGAGAACAGGCTCAGGCTCCGCTCCCCAGCTCACGGGCTCTGATCGCCGCAGCCCGAACCGCGTCCTCGACCACCGCCCGAAACCCCTTCTCCTCCAGGACGTGCATCGCCGCGGCCGTGGTGCCACCGGGCGAGGTCACCTCGTAGCGGAGTCGGGCCGGGCTCTTGCCGGTGTCCGTCAGGAGATGGCCGGCTCCCCTGATGGTCTGGTGGACGAAGTTCTCCGCCACATCCCGCGGCAGACCTTCGCGCATCGCGGCCTCGGTCAAGGCTTCCGCCAGGAGGAAGACATAGGCGGGGCCGGTCCCGGAGACGGCGGTGACGGCATCGAGGAGGGACTCCTCCATGATCCGGACCGAGCCCACGGCACCGAGCATCTCCCGCGCGGCATCGAGATGGCTGGTGCCGGCGTGACTTCCGGGCGCCACGCCGGTGACGCCTTCTCCGACCAGGGCCGGGGTGTTGGGCATCGCCCTGACCACGGGTACCGCACCTAGGTGGGATTCGTAGGTCTGAGTGGTGACTCCCGCCGCCAGGGAGATGACGGTCTGGCCCTCTGCGATCTCCCCGGCCAACTTCTTCAGCAACTCGACCACGTCGCGGGGCTTGACGCTGATCACGATCACCTCGCGGCCCTCGATCGCCTCGACGGGGTCGAGCACAACGGGACAGCCGGTCCGATGGGCGAGCTCGTCGCCGCGATCCATGCGGCGCACGCACAGGGTCACCTCGTGGGGCTCCCACCCGGCTCCGAGCAGCCCGGAGACCAGGGCCTCCCCCATGGCACCGACGCCGACGACGGCCACACTCGAGCGTTTCGTCACGTCCACGATTCTAAGGAGCGGTGTTACCTTCGCCCCAATGGATCTCAGGTCTGCCGCAGCCGAGCGAGACCGGCTCACCAAGCGACGTCTCGACACCATCGTCCCCGACCTCATGGGCCGACACGGTTTCGATGCGTGGGTCATCGACGCCCGCGAGTACAACGAGGACCCCGTTGCCCGCACGATGCTGCCGGCGACGTGGATGGGAACGGCCCGCCGTCGCACCATCCTGGTGTTCAAGGATCGGGGCCGGGAGCGGGGAGCCATCTCCCGCTACCCCGTCGGCAGCTTTCCCTCGGTGTGGGATCCCGCCCAGTCGGACCAGTGGGCCGCACTCGCCGCCTATCTCGCCGACGTCGAAGGGACCGTCGGCATCAATACCTCCAATGTCTTCGGGCTCGCCGACGGGCTCACCTCCACCGAGCACCACGCCATCGCCCGAGCCCTCGACAGTCATCGCCTCGAGTCCGCCGAGAACCTGGCCGTCGGCTGGCTGGAGACCCGGGTCGACCAAGAGGTGCCGCTCATGGCGGAGGCGTGTCACATCGCCCATGGTTTTCTGCGACGCGCCCTATCCCGCGAGGTGATCGAGCCGGGGAAGACCACGACACAGGATGTGGCCTGGTGGCTCGCCCAGACCGGCCACGACTCGGGTCATGGGATCTGGTTCCATCCCGGGGTGACGGTGCAGCGTCACGGCGACGGGGCTTCCTCGCCGGCCGACGGGATCGAAGACCGTGAGATCCTCCCCGGTGACCTGGTCCACATCGACTTTGGCATCGTCCGCAACGGCTATCACACCGACCAGCAACAACATGGCTATGTCCTCGTCGAGGGTGAGGCCGAACCGCCACCCTCCTTCGTCACCGGTTTGGCTCAGGCCAACCGGGTCCAGGACATCCTCATGAGCGAGATGACCCCGGGACGATCGGGCAACGAGGCATTGAAGTCGACGCTGGACAGGGCGAAGGGAGACGGCATTCGCCCCATCGTCTACACCCACCCCATCGGCGTCCACGGTCACGCCGCCGGGGCGACGATCGGGCTCTGGGACAACCAGGGCGACGTCGAGGGCGCGGGGGACTATCCCATCGGAGCGGACACCGGCTGGTCGATCGAGCTCGCGGTCGAGGTAGACGCCCCGGAGTGGGCGGCCCAGACCGTCAAGATCATGCTCGAGGAGGACGCCTTCCTCGGGGCCAACGGGGTGACATTCCTCGACGGCCGCCAGGAGAGCCTCTGGCTCATCTGAGCGGTCCCGTGGACCTCAGGCGAGGCGCGACCGGATCAACTCGACCACGGTGGCCACCGCGGCCGGGTTGAAGCCTTCGGGGATGATCAGGTCGGCGTAGCGCCGGGACGGCTCGACGAACTCGAGGTGCATCGGTCGGACGGTGGCGAAGTACTGGCTGAGCACCGAGGCGACCGAGCGGCCCCGCTCGGTGATGTCACGTTCCAGACGGCGGGCGAGACGGAGATCGGGGTCGGTGTCCACGAAGATCTTGAGATCGAGCTCGGAGCGAAGCTGTGCATCGGACAACACGAGTATCCCCTCGACCATCACCACTCGAGCCGGCTCGATGCGAACGGTCTCGTTCGAACGGAGATGCTCGGCGAAGTCGTAGACCGGGGACTCGACGGCGAGCCCTGACCGGAGCTGCTCCAGATGCTTGACCAACAGCTCTGTCTCCAGCGAGCTGGGATGGTCGTAGTTGACCCGGGTCCGCTCCTCGAAGCTGAGATCGACCCGATGCCGGTAGTAGGCGTCGTGGTGGAGCAGGGCGACCCGACCCTCGAGACGGTCCATGACTTCTTCGGCGATGGTGGTCTTGCCCGACCCGGAGCCACCGGCGAGACCGATGAACAGGGGGCGATCAGGCTTCCACTGGCTCCGCTCCGGCATCGGCCGGCGAGGCTAGTGGCGTGGCAACGGGAAGGAGGAGAGCCCTCTCCGTCGCCTGCAGTGACACCTCCCCAACGACGCTTCGCTCCCGGAGGAGCAAACGCTCGGGGCTATTTGTCTGCGACCTTGCTGCGGAGTCGGCGGATCTCGTCGTAGACGCCGTCGGTGAGAGTCGTCGAAGCATGGGCGGAAACCCCGCGGACTCCCGCCAGCTGTGGTCGCTCGTCCGG
This sequence comes from uncultured Acidimicrobiaceae bacterium, assembly GCA_964645875.1. GTDB lineage: Bacteria > Actinomycetota > Acidimicrobiia > Spongiisociales > ZC4RG35 > JANQRA01. The sequence goes on along the minus strand of CAZYCX010000053.1, from coordinate 5,867 downwards.
GATCGCCGGTTCCACGAGGGGCTCGGGCTCGTCTTCGGGGCCCGATGCCTCCGCATCGGCATCGGCGGTCGACTCGTCGACTGACACCTCGACGGGAGCGATGTGCTTGGCCGTTGTCTCCTCCTCGACCTGGGGCTGGCCCTCCATCACCGCGGAAGAGCTCTCCTTGACCTGTTCCAGCCAGGTCGGCTCGGACGACGCTGCGGCCAGGCCCCCGGCGAGTTGGTCGAGCCAGTCCGACTCGTCGTCGCCGTCGATGGCCTCGGCGACCCCGAGACGGTGCAAGGTGTGGAAGATGCGCACGGCACCGCCCCGCCCGACCCGCGATTCGAGGTAGTCGAAGGTGAACGGCTGTACCAGGTTGATGATGGCCTGCCAGTCCTCTGGCTCGATGGTGAATGGCTCGTCGATCTCCTTGACGAGACGAACCCCAGGTGCCTCGAAGAGCCCGGCGTCGATGACCTCGCCTTCGAGCGAGCGCAGCGCGGCGACCTCTCCCATCACGTCCTCGACGGCGAGCCCGTCACCATCGGGCCCGTCGGCAGCCCCGACTCCGAAGGTGCCGACCTCGAGGGTGGAGAGGACGTAGAGGATGTCGGCAATGGACCCACGATCGGTGCCCCGATAGATGCCTTTGTCCCCGGAGAGCTCCGCGCCGGTGACGGACCCGTCGACGAAGTGAATTCGACCGCGACGCTCACCCTCGATGTCGAGCGAGCCGGTCTTCTTGGTCACCTGCATGATCTGGAGCAGGTCGTTGATGCTCCAATCAGCGATCTGACCCGAAAGATTCTGTCCTTCCAACGTCGGTCCTCTCTGGGAATGTAGGTATCGGCAGAGATCGACAGGAAATTGAGTCGACTTCAGCCCTTTTTCGCCTCCTTCATGGCCCGCTTCTGCTCCCGGAGCACGGCAACGTCGTCGAAAGTGGCCACATCTGCCACCGAAGGCCAATCGGCTGCCTTCTCCTCCCATCCCTCCGGCCTCACCCCGAGGCGCTTACCGAGGACGCCGACGAAGATCCGCGCCTTGGCGTCACCGAACCCGGGGAGACCCTTCAGCCTCACGAGTAGGTCCGCACCGCTGTCCGCGGTCTCCCACAGGTTCTCGGCCTTGCCCTCGTATTCGTCGACGAGTGCCTGGCAGAGGGCCTGGGTGCGTTTGGCCATGGCCGACCAATAGCGGTGGATCGCAGGAGGGCCCTGGAAGATCGAAGCGAGCTCCTCGGGGTCCCAACCGGCGATTCTCTCCTCGTCGAGGTCCTCCCCGAGCCGCTCCTTGAGGAGCTGGGGACCGTAGAAGGCGCGCTCCATCGGGAACTGTTGGTCGAGCAGCATCCCGATGAGAAGGGCGAGGCCGTCGGTGGCGAGTAGCTCGTTGGCCGCGTCGTCTTCGGTGAAGTGGAGTTGGTCGGGTCTGTCCATAGGCCCGCAACCTAACCAACAACCGTTCTGTGAGGGTTGGTGGACACTGAGTGTCGGTCAACCCTCACAGAATGGTTCGGGAGTGCCCGCGACCGTGCCCAATCGACCAAGATTGGGGGTGAGATGACCGACGTATACATCGTGGACGCCTGCCGGACTCCCATGGGGAAGCTGGGCGGGCAGCTGGCACTGGTCCGGCCCGACGACCTGGCCGCCCACGCCATCAAGGGACTCATGGCCGGAAACCCCGACCTCGACCCGATGGCGGTGGAGGACATCCAGTGGGGCGCCGCCAACCAGGCCGGGGAGGACAACCGCAACGTGGCCCGGATGGCAGGGCTCCTCGCCGGGCTGCCCATCGAGGTGCCCGGCGCCACCGTCAACCGGTTGTGCGGATCCGGGATGCAGGCGGTGGTCTCGGCCACACACGCCCTGCACGACGGGTGGGGTGACGTGATGATCGCCGGAGGATCGGAGTCGATGAGCCGCGCCCCCTACGTGGTCAGCAAACCCGAGAAGGGTTTCGCTCCCGGGTTTCCCGAATCTGCCGACACCGTGCTCGGATGGAGGCTGGTGAACCCGGAGATGGAGCGACGCTACCCCCCGATCACCCTGGGCATGACCGCCGAGGTGGTGGCCGAGAAGTACGACGTCACCCGGGACGACCAGGACGCCTTCGCCCTGGCCAGCCATCAGAGGGCCCTAGCCGCCGTGGAGGCGGGACGCTTCGGAGACGAGATCGCGCCAATCGACGCTCCGGCCGACCCGCGCCGTCGATCGACGGTCGCCATCGAGGACGACGAAGGGCCCCGGCCGGACACCTCACTCGAGGCTCTCGCCAAGCTGCCCCCGGTCTTCAAGGAAGGCGGGTCGGTGACCGCAGGCAACTCGTCACCGATGAACGACGGGGCGGCCGCCCTGCTGCTCGCCACCGAGGTCGGACTGGAGCGACACGACCTCACCCCGATGGCCCGCATCGTCTCATCGGGCGCCGCTGGGGTGCACCCCGATGTCATGGGGATCGGGCCGGTTCCCGCTTCCGAGAGGGCCTTGGATCGGGCCGGCCTCACCGTCGAAGATCTCGACCTCGTCGAGTTGAACGAGGCGTTCGCGGCCCAGACCCTCGCCAGCATGCGTCTTCTGGACCTCGACCCGGAGAAGGTCAACGTCAACGGTGGGGCGATCGCCATCGGCCACCCGCTCGGCGCCTCCGGTGCCCGCATCCTGGTCACCCTGGTCCATGAGCTGACCCGAAGGGACGGGCGGTTCGGCCTGGCCACGATGTGCATCGGCGTCGGCCAGGGAATCAGCACGGTCGTCGAGCGTGTCTAGGCCGTCCGATGCCCGCTGAGCCCCTCGACGGCGTCGTCGTCGTCGAGTTCGGCAATCTCATCGCCGCCCCCTACGCGGGGATGCTGCTCGCCGACCTCGGGGCGCGGGTGATCAAAGTCGAGCCTCGTTCCGGCGATCTCGGGCGCCAGTTCGGCCCCTACCAGGAGGGCGAGTCGGCCTTCTTCATGGCCATCAACAGAGGAAAGGAGTCGCTGTCCCTCGACACCAAGGACTGGGTGTCGAAGCGGGTGCTCGACAACCTGGTTCGTAAGGCGGACGTGGTGCTCCACAACCTCCGTCACGGTGCCATGGAGCGGCTGGGAATGGGCGAGGAGCGCTGTCGGGAACTCAACGCCCGGGTCATCTACGCAGTGGTGTCGGCTTTCGGTGCCGACGGCCCCTACGCCAAGCGACCTGGCATCGACGTCATCTTCCAGGGCGAGTCGGGGATGATCTCGATCACCGGCGATCCGAAGGACGGGCCCCGCAAGACCGCCACCACCATCGGGGACTACGTCGCGGGCACCAATACAGCCCTGGCGATCACCGCAGCGCTGGCCGAGACGCCGAGGAGCGGACGTCGGATCGACGTCAGCCTCCGTGACGGGCTGCTCGCAGTCCAGTCGGGCTGGAATGCCCTTGCCTTCACCACCCGGCGCCAACCGGAGCGGACCGGCACCGCCAGCCCGTTTCTCGTCCCCAACCAGGTGTTCGAGGCCGCCGACGGGTATTTCACGCTCGCCATCGTCTCCGATCGGCACTTCGAATTGCTCTGCGACGCCATCGAGCGCGGAGACCTCGCCGACGCCTACCCGAACAACGACGACCGCATGGCGGACCGCCACTCGCTTGTGCGCAAGCTGTCCCGTGTCTTCAAGACAGAAGGGGTCGAGTACTGGATCGACCTGCTGGAGAGGGCCGGCCTCCCCGTGGGCCGGGTACTCACCATCGCCGAGGCGTTCGACGACCCCCAGGCTCGCCATCACGGGATGCTGGTCGAGTTCGATCACCCGGTGGCAGGCAACGTCCGCACCACCGGCTCACCCCTCCGCATCGACGGGGCGCAAGCCAGGGCGGAAGCGACCCCTCCCACCCTGGGCCAGCACACTCGTGCCATCCTCCACGAGGTGGGAGTCGACGACGACACCATCGAGAGGATGATCGAGGAGGGGAGGGCGGTCAGCTCATGAACATCCACCGGGCACGGCGGGTGGGCGACGACTGGGGAGAGGTGCGCGACGAGTTGACCAGCGCGTTCCAAATGGCGCGCTCGGCGGCGCAGGCCGGGGAGAGCTTCGTCTTCGTCGTCCACCACGACGACCTGCTGGGACGAAGAGGCACCGGGAACGCCATGGTTGCCGCCGGGTTGCTCTCCGCGGTGCGCACCGCGGCGATCGAGGGGTCACGCAAGGGCTGGACCGCCAACGTGGTCGCCTTCGACGACGACGCAGACGAGCGGCTGGTCGATGAGTGGGCCCGAAGGCTCGCCGCAGAGCCCGGCGGCGTCACCGGAGAACTGATTCGGGTCGGCTCGTCGCATCTCGGGAAGGCGCTGCCGTGAGCGGCTCCATCGTCGTGACCGGAGCGGCGCGGGGTATCGGGCGGGCCATTGCCGAGCGACTCGCCGCCAACCCGTCGTTCATCGTCATCGGAGTCGACCTCGCCCCAGAGTTGGGGTTGGCCGACGCTGACATCGTCCCGGTCCAGGTCGATCTGACCACCGACGGCGGCGTAGGTGCAGTCGTAGGCGCGGTGGAGGACGCGGGGTTGCCCCTCATGGGGTTGGTGAACAACGCCGGCATCACCCGGGACGCGCGGTTGGTCAACATGACGGACGAGGACTTCACCGCCGTCCTCGAGGTCAACCTCGGAGCCGCCTTCCGGTTGTCGACCGCGCTATTCGATCGGTTCACGGAGGGTGGGTCGATCGTCAACATCGCCTCCCGTGCCTACTTGGGCAACTTCGGCCAGTTCAACTACTCGATGTCGAAAGGCGGCGTGGTCGGGTTGACCCGGTCGATGGCGCTCTCCCTCGCCCCTCACGTCCGGGTCAACGCCATCGCCCCCGGGCTGATCGGCACCGAGATGGCCATGGCCATCCCCGAGGACGTCCTCGACAAGATGATCTCGGCCATCCCCCTGGAGCGCATGGGTACCCCCGAGGAGATCGCCAACGTGGTCTGGTTCCTGCTCACTCCCCTGTCGTCGTACATCACCGGCCATGTCGTGGTGGTGGGTGGCGGGCGGTCGCTGAGCTGACCGGGGCCGGTCAGTAGTACAGGCGGGTGAGACGTTCGGCCACCATTGCGGGCTTCTCCTCGCCTTCGATCTCGGTGACCATGGTCTGCTTCATGTGGATGCCCCCCGGGACCTCGGACACCTCGTCGAGGGTCACTAGCACCCTGATCCGGGAGTCGACCGGCACCGGGGCGGGGAAACGCACCTTGTCGAGCCCGTAGTTGATTCCCATCAGCGGGTTGCCCACGTCGAGCTGCACCTCGCTGCCCATGGGGACCGACATCGAGAGGGTGAGGAACCCATGGGCGATGGTCCCGCCAAATGGGGTCTGCGCCGCCAGCTCCGGGTTGACGTGGATGAACTGGTGGTCGTCGGTGGCCGCGGCGAAGGCGTCGATCCGCTCCTGGGTCACCTCCCACCAGTTGCTGACGCCGATCTCCTGTCCGACCTGGGCTTGGAGTTTCTCGAGTACTTCTTCCATGTCCTCTTTCTACACGGCCCAGGGCCGGTATACCGGCTCCACAGCATTAGGAAACCACGTACGAGTTGGGTAGCCGCTCCCAACCATCTAACTTGGGGGTATGGCCGACGCAACCAAGCTGATGGTTTGGATCGATCAGGACCTCTGCACCGGTGACGGTATCTGCGAGGAGATCACACCAGACGTGTTCGTTGGTCGCGACGATGGCCTTTGGGTCGTCAAGGAAGAGTCCAAGCACTTCGGAAACACCGTTGTCTTCGATGGCGAGGACGCTCCCGACGGAGCCCGTGGCCTCGCCCGCGTCCCCGACGCCCTCATCGACGACGTGATCGAGTCCGCAGAAGAGTGCCCGGGCGAGTGCATCATGCTCGAGCCCTACCAGGAGTCAGCCG
>CAZYCX010000052.1:6717-18080 GCA_964645875.1 uncultured Acidimicrobiaceae bacterium | reverse complement strand
TCCTGGGCGTGACTCTCCTCCTGGTGGCGGTCGAGGTGATGACGGGCCTGATCACCATCTCGGTGTGGGGTTGATCCCACAGATCGGACCGACTCTCCCTCTTCGTAGAGAACGGGCTCGACGAATCCAGCTACGTCCAATGCGAACTCCTCCGATCGATCAACCGGAAGCGATTGCTACACGGGCTTGGAGCCATCGACGTTGCAGTCAGCCGCCGCGTCTCCGGTGTCGTCAGGACACTGGTGAACTACTGATCCTGGTCCCTCTATCGGCGGCCGACCCGGCGCCGAAACCATCGAACGAACCAAGAGCGATGTGTGCCGGCACGAATTGAGGTGCGGTCAATGTTCGGCAACCTCTCAAACATCAGGACATGGACCCTGTGGCGGCCCGAACAGTGGGGGCGAAGCAAGAAGAGCTATCAACCACCAGGCCTCTTCCGATGTAATACGCAACGTGATACGATTCAGTATGGCTCAGGCAGTTTCTGTTCGGCTCGACGACGAAGCGATGCGTGCCCTGGCACAACTGGAGGCGACCGGAAAGTCGCGGTCTGAGGCGATACGTACAGCCCTGGTCGAAGCAGCATCGAAACTGGGCGACAAGAAAGCTCTTTCCGCTGAGGTGGCAGCGTTGGAGGCGGACGAAGACGACCGCGTCGAGATGCTGGCAGTGGCCGAGCTCATGGAGAGTCTGCGTGCGTCGGGGTGACATATTCAATCTCCGGCTCCCCAAGGGCACTGGTCACGAGCAGTACGGGAAACGGTACGGCGTGGTCGTTCAAGCGGATGCGCTCCTCCCCCGCTCGGTAGTCCTGATCGCACCCACGTCCACGAGTGCTAGAGCGGCGTCCTTTCGACCCGAAGTCGAAATCGAAGGCACTGCGACCAAAGTCCTCGTGGAGCAGATGGGCGCCGTCGACGTCAGTCGGCTCGGAGACATCGCCGGCCATCTCAGCACCCAGGAGCAATGGGGCGTTGACGCTGCGATCCTCACGGTTCTCGGCCTGAACTGATCCGGACTGCGCCGTGTGCGCCGCCCTATCCACGGGCGGGTCTCTGGGGTGGTGGATGCGTCTGTGATCGGTCGGTCGGTAACGGAGAAGCGGTTCAGCTCACGCTGTACAGCTGCCACTCCTCGGGGACACCCTTGAGCCGCTGGCTCCCTCTGTCCTCGAACTCGATTCCGGAACCTGCAACCAGGTCCTTCACGGTGCGGGACACCATCACCTCACCGGAACCAGCGAACGCGGACACCCGTGATCCGATGTGGACGCCGATACCCCCGATGTCATCGCCCATGATCTCGATCTCTCCCGTGTGCACGCCGGCACGGATGTCGATGTTCAGCGTTTTCAGCCGATCCCGCGCCGCCAGAGCGCATTCGATTGCACGGGCCGGACCATCGAACGTCGCCAGAAATCCATCGCCGATCGTGTTGACTTCCCTTCCCCTGAATCTGACCAACTCCTCTCTGACTAAGTCGTTGTGCCGTTCGAGCAGGGCTCGCCACTCGGTGTCACCAATGGCTGCGGCCTTTGATGTCGAGTCGACTATGTCCGTGAAGAGAAGAGTGGCCAGAACCCGGTCGGTGGTCACTGCTCCCCTGGATCCCGTCACGAACTCCTCCACCTCGGCCAGGATCGAGCGGGCCTCTCCGAGATACGGGAGGTGGTCCTCACCGGCCAGCTCCACCATTCGGGCGCCCGGAATGTGCTCCGCGAGATAGCGGCCCAGCTCGACAGGGCGGTAGTGGTCACCCCGTCGGTGAAGCACGAGTGTCGGAACAGAGATGGTGGGGAGCACAGCTCGCACGTCGTCCTGGGAGTGGGCATGGATGTAGGCCATTGCATCACCGGGAGCGTTCGAATAGCGCTCGAGACGGCTCCACCAGTCTCGGAAGCCTGGATCGTTCCGCTTGGATGGAGCCACCAGGTCGATGTCTGTGCCCGTCCCCCATTCCCGGTCCGCCCGCTCCAGGTAGGCCTCTATCCACTCGACAGTCCTCCCCCACGGACTGTCGTCCGCAACGAGAGCGGTGGCGTAGGTGCCGTACACCACCAGGGCACCGACCCGCTCCGGATGTGACGCCGCCATCAAAGCCGCCAGTGGCCCGCTCTGGGAGACGCCGAACAGAGTGGACTGTTCACTTCCCACCGCGTCCATGACGGAGAGGACATCGTCGATCTGTTCCTCCAGGAGCGGGACCCCCGCAGCGCGATCGGACAGGCCGGCGCCTCGTGTATCGAGCAAGATCAGACGAGAGAACGATGCAAGACCCTGTAGAAACCCGGCAAAACTGGGATCCCGCCACGCATGCTCCGCGTGCGACCAGAGACCGGGAAGGTAGACCAGATCGTGATCGCCTTCACCGATCACCTGGTAGGCGATGTGAACTCCGTTGCGGTGGGCATACTGGGTGGTCACCGGCATCTGCGACACCCTATCCAGGGCGCGCTAGCGTCTTGCCCCCGAGATGTGAAGGCAAATGGCAGTTGACTCCGACTTCGACAGGATCATCGACGAAGCCGAGCGGGAGTTCATCCGGCTCTGGCAGGCCGGCCCCCAACACACCCGATGGGAAGAGGTGCCCGTCCAACCCGGAGACCGAGCTCCGGGCTTCTCGCTGCCAGACCAGCACGGCAACCAGGTGACTCTCGACGCGCTCATCGTGGATTCGCCTTTGCTCTTGCTCTTCTGGAGACACTTCGGATGTGGATGCGGCTTCGAGAGGGCCAAACGGCTCCGGAACGAGCTGGCGGACTATCGGGAGACCGGGGCCACGGTTGTCATCATCGGTCAAGGCGAGCCCGAGCAAGCTGCTGTCTACGCCGAGCAGGAAGACCTCGAATTGCCGATCCTCACCGACCGTGACCGCTCCGTGTACCGGGCCTATGGCCTCCTCGAGGCCACGCAGCCGCAAGTCCTGTTCGATGCACCCCAGTGGCTCTGGTCGCAGAGCTCCGAGACTGCCGAGGCATTCACTTCGGCCCGACGGGAAAGCGGCCGCCCTCTGGTGAACAGCCCTTGGCAGCTACCGGGCGAGTTTGTGATCGGCACCGATGGCGATATCCGCCATGCGCATCGTTTCCAGTACTGCGAGGACTTCCCCGATCCCCGGACTCATCTGACAGCGCTCAAAGGCGGCGCCGTCGTGGAGGGCTGAGCCACCTCTTTGAATCGGGAGGTCAGTCCCGTCCCTAAGGCGTCGGGTGAGACGGGTGCGTTCCAGAGGTAAATTCGGATGCGCTTCATCACTTCGAATCAACCTGCCCCCGCCCGAAGAGTGGGGAAGAGATATTTGCTCTTCCCCACTCGACGCTGCTGATCTATGGTCGGCCTCCGCCGACCTTACGGTGCGGGAGGGCTTAGTCCACGCTGGTCACAAACTCCAACGCTCTCCAATCTGCCAGGTGGCGGATTCCGTAGTCCGGGGAGCGATGCAACTCGGCTGGATCTGAGACCGGAGCGTGTCTCGTGAGATATCTCGTGAGATAGTCGGGCGTCTGCTCCAGCTGTGATGCGGGCACCAAGAAGGGTTCCCCGGGGTGACGGAATGCGTAGTCCACCCTGCGGTCGACCGCATCGGCAACCGCCGCCGACTCGTTCGAGGCCATGGACCCAAAGACGATGGCAACACTTACGGCCAGGACGGAGACCACAAAGACGAGCAATCGCTTCGGCAATGCCGTCTGAGTTGTCCTCGGCTCGATGACGATGGTCTTACCAGACATGAGAGCCTCCTTTCGTGGTTCCGGGCCGGTCGTGGCCCGTGCTCTCACTGAGGAGGCGTACGTTTCAGGGGAACTGACGTTCAGATGCGTGGAACAGTCAACTGAACGATTTCGTTCACACTTGCCAGGAGATCGGGCTCCGGGGGTCGGGTCGGTAGACGCAGAAGGTCCCTGTGTGGATAGTCACAAACAAATGATCGCCCAATGCGGGGCTGTGGGTGGCGATCTTGTTGGAGGCGGCTCGAATGGCTCGGGTCACATTGACCCTGGCCCGCTCAGACTGAGACACAGCCGTCCGGTCGCGACCGCCCAACCCGACGGCGGCGGCCAACTCAGCGACGAGGAAATCCTTCTCTTCACGCGCGGACTCTGTCCGAGCTCGGTCACCGAAGGCCTCGGCCTCGGCGATCTCCTCCTCGAGGTCCACCAGTCGGCGGGCATAGGCTTGGCGAGCTCGGCGGTCGAGTTTCGGCCCGGCGTCCTCGCCAGCGGCCAGCGCAGGGGAATCGAAACTGGCCCTACCACGATTGGTGGGGTCGATACCGGAGACGCCCGCCACGATGTCGAGAACATGAATCTCTCTTCCTGGCGAGGCCAGCAGGGATGCCAGGTAACGCATACCCTTCATGTCTTTGACCTGAAACGAACGGCCCTCAAAGGAAACCGAGAAGAACTCTCCTTCCCTCCGAAAGATCGCAGTTGGGCTGGACCCGGTCGAGGCAGTGTCCGGAAGGGTCGCCTCCACCGGTGGTGCCTCCACTGTTCGCGCCAGGGCCGTCAGGCCAACCTGAGCGCACAACGTTCTGCACTCCTCGAGAAAACCGGCTGCTTGTTCGGCGTCGCCCGGGTTGCCCCGCCGGATCAGCAGCTGTGCCCGGTCGTAGAGGGTGTGAGCCAGCCATGGCCGGGCACCCATCTTGCGGTTGGCCGACTCGGCCGCCTCTAGATGTCGGTCGGCTGCCTCCGGATCGTCCAGCATTCCGGCGAGAAGACCCAGGTAGCGAGCAACCGAACCGAGCGGACCCTCGGCAAAGGCGACGGCGTTCCTCGCCGCGTACGGCTCCAGCATCTCGTACAGCACTGCTGCGATCGAGCGCTCCCCCAGTCCTACGGCCACTTCTGATGCCAGGCACAGCGAGGTCACCCAATAGTTGTCGCGGTGCAGGGCGGCGAACCGGTGGGCGCTCAGGTCACTGAGGATTTGGCGCGCCTCCGGCTGCTGGCTTCCACGTGCCAAGAGGTCGGCGAGAGCGATCCGGTGTAGCGGATACCAGGGGAACTCGACGGAGGCTCTCCGCACGGTGTCCTCCAGTTCGCTCAACCTCCCCTGTTCCTTCCGAAGGATGAAGAGCTGGAACAAAGCAGCGGACACGTTGTCCCGGGCAGGGGTAGTGGGAGCCTGACTCAGCATCTCTTCCACCCACGGCTCCACCTCATCCAAGGATCCCTCCAGGAGAGCGAAGCAGGCCCTCATCGCCCCCTCCAGCCAGTGGTACGCAGCCAGGCGCAGAGGACCCGCGATTCGGGACAGAGTCTCGAGTTCCCGCCGGGCCGAGGCAATGTCCCCTACTTCGATCAGAGCAGCGCAGCGGGTCATGAGCCCGTCCGTGATGCCCTCGATCGCCCGCGACGTCTCGCCGATCGACACCAGTTCGGCGCCGATCTCTAGCCGCTCCTCGGGGTTCTCGGGCCACCAGATCGCTCCGGCCCTACCCGTCAACGCAAAGATGAGGGTGGATGGGTCGTCGATCTGGCGGGCCAGGTCCAGAGCCTGGCCGCTGAGGGCGTCGCAGTATTCACGGTCGGCGCTCGACCGGAGGGCACACGCCAGGCGGCTCATCAGGCGAACCCGGAGCCGGTCGTCCTCCCCACCGAGAAGAACGAGGGCATCTTGAAGAAGGGGCACCATCCGCTGGTCGTCACCGGCCCGAGCCCACACGAACCGACCACCGTAGCCAACCGCCGCCTGTGCCAGACGCCTAGCATCGGGGAGGCGCCGGGCGATCTCGGCGGCTTGCCAGAACGCCTCTCCGGCTCCAAGCAGATCACCGGCCCGCACCCGGGCGTCTCCCAACGAAAGATGCAGGTCGACCATCTCGCGGAAGTCGCCGCTGGTGCTTCCCTCGAGAGCCTCGATCGCCATCTCATATAGTCGGCCGGCCTCTTCGTACGCCAGCGTGCGCAGAGCCTGGTCACCGGCACGACGCCCGAAGTCGACGGCGGGAGCAGCATCGCCGCCCGGTGCCGCCTCGAAATGGTGGAGAGCAAGCTCGGCCAGATGGTCTTCGATCTTCTCTTCATACACCTCCTCCAAGATCGCGGCCGCCTGTCGATGGAGCCGAACCCGCCTAGCCGGCACCAAGCCGGCGTAGAGCGTGTGACGAATCAGATCGTGGGAGAAGCGGAGTCGAGCCCGACCACCCGAAACCTCGAGCACCAGACCGGCAGTGACGGCTTCCCCGAAGAGGTCGAGGATCTCGTCGACGGAGACACCCCGATATCTGCTAATCGAATCGATATCGAACTCGTTACCGAATACCGAGGCGACCTCCAGATGCTCGCGAGCATCCGGTCCGAGGCCGGCGAGCCGGCGCTCGATCAACGCCCTGATTTCGGCCGGCACGATCATCCGGGTGACAGTCGACGTGACCTGCTCACCGCCGCTTGACTTCAGGAGACGAAGAGCTTCTCCCAAGAAGAGCGGGTTTCCGTTGGTCTGACGATGCAGTGTCAAGGCCACGGATGCCAGCCGAGAAGTCCCCGACGCCACCTCAAGAAAGCGGGTGACCTCGGCTACGTCCAGCCCAGCCAAGGTCAAGGAGGTGGTCACCGGGGTGCGATGCAGCTCAGCGAGAGTAGAGGCCAGAGCGTGATCCGGGGTCAGCTCGACGTCCCGATAGGTTGCAAGGACGAGGATGCGACTAACGGCGAGCTGGTCGGTGATGAACCGCAGAAGCAGCAACGAGGGAATATCGGCTGCCTGCAAGTCGTCGAGCACGATGAGCAACGGTTTGTCCTCGGCCACTCTGCGCAGGAAGGTGGCGATGGCGTCGAACAGCCGGAATCGATCAGCGGATGGTTCGTTTGCTATCGGCACCGTCACGTCAGGCTTTCCGTCCGCCAGTTCCGGCAGGAGAGTGGCGATTTCGCCTAGACCCGATCCGATCTGTCGGTCAACGACCTGCGGGTCAGCCGAACGCATGTACGACCGAATCGCTTGAACCCACGGCCAGTACGCGGGGGCACCCCCTGCTTCCCAGCTCCGACCGACCATGGTGAGCACTCCCTCGTCCGCCATCTCGGTGAACTCGGCGGCCAGCCGACTCTTCCCTATGCCGGGTGGCCCGGAAAGGAGGACGAGCCGACCCCGACCGGACCGAGCTTCCTCCAGGGCGGCGCGGAGCAGGGCGATCTCACTCGCACGTCCGATGAAGGACTGACGCGACCCGGTTTCGGGTGGAGTTTCCCGGCCCAATACGCTCGTTCGTGCCTCTCGCTCAGTCGACCGTTTCTAGGGGGTGGTGGGCTGGGTGGAAGATACTCTCCGACCCATGACTGTCGACGCTATGTGCGCAGTATGGAGGAGATCGCTGGGTTAGTTGCACGCTCGGGATGACGGCACCCACACTTGTACATGCGTCTTGGACGCTACCTGCTCGCGAGTCCGGATCGCTCCGATCGACCAAAGATCCGGGTGCCAGGGGCCAGGTACGCCCCGCCAGACGGGTTCCGGGTGCCAACACCATGTGGGTGCGTCCGCAAGCCAACAGCCAGAATTCGGGACCTCGCCTCGGTGCGTCCGTGAGGACACACAGACTAAACAACTCAACCCGGAGCCCCTCCCTCGCTCGACCTCACGCCGAACTAGGTCCGGTGGGCGCAGAGAGGCCTGTAGTTATTGGTGATTTCGTCCAAGAAGCTGCCAAGATCTCACGAGCGTCTAATACGTCCCGCGGTCCGAAGAAATGGGTTCGTTTCCTTGACCGACCACCTCGATGCTGCGGCGAACCGATTCTGTGATCCGGCCGTATAGGAGACAGGCAATTCGAGGAAAGGAGAGGAGAAAAGGTACGCGGCGTCTGATATCCCTTTCGATACTGGTGTCGGACTCGCTGGATGACGACAAGGAGCAGCCATGACTGAGAAGACCCTCTACGAAAGACTCGGAGGCGTGTTTGCGATCGCGGCGGTAATCGACCACTTCAGCGATGCCGTTGTCAAGAATCCCATCGTTGGGCAAGACTCCAAGAACCCCGCCCTACGAGAGTGGCACACCGAGCAATTGAGCAGACTGCCAGGTTTGAAGTTCATGCGAACTCTGTGGGTCTGCAACGTTGCGGGTGGACCTTTCGAATATGAAGGCACCAAGCCAGGGACGACCTCCCTCGGCCTGGAAGAAGCCCACCGCGAATTGAAAATCTCTCCTGAAGAATTCGATGAAGTAGCTGCTGAGCTTGGGCGCACGCTTGACTTCGTCGGCGTGCCCCAGCGGGAAAAGGAGGAGGTTCTGGCAGCCTTTGCGGCACACAAGAGCGAGGTGACTGAGGGGTCCCAAGCCATGGCCAGCCGCTAGCCTCCGGTGGAGACGATTTGTCGGACCCCGCGCGAAAGCCCCGAAGATCACCCTCCTCATAAGGTTGATAGTCGGGGCTTCTCGCGTGCGCACCGCCTCCACATCCGCCTCGGGGTAGGTGAGCTGAGCGGCGGCGAGGGCAGCTCCCAGGGGCTACCGAAACCGGCCTCAGGTCTGCTCGAAGCAGCTGTCGAGCGTCCCGTGCAGTTGGGCGATGTGGCTGTACACGTTCAGGCCCGCAGGCTTGGCATTCTCCGCGAAGTCGCGAGCGATATCGGAGCGGTGGGGCGCATCCCCGTGAGCGAAGAACGTCGAGAACTGGCCTACGCAGCTCGAGCTCTCCGCTGGTGCCGCGCCCGCGGCAGCCGGGATGAGCATCAGGACCGCGAACAACGCGGTCGCAATTAGTGAACGTCTCACGGTTGGTCCTCCTCACTGGTCAGATCCACTAGCTGTCTTACCGAGCCCCCTCGTGCCTCCGTCAAGAGGCCCGCCATCCTGGCGGTGTTTTTCACCGCCACTTCCGAAGGGCCGTCGAAGGTGAAGAGACAGGTCTCGTCGGAGGGCAGGAACGAGGCATCGATCAAGATCACCCTCATCCCCTCCGCACGTGCCGCCTCGACCGCCGACCGCGTCCTCCTCAGGAGGTCGACGAGGTCCTCGTCTTCGTCACCGGATCTGTAGATCTCCACGAGGAATCTCGGCATGCCGCGAGTATGCGTTCATTTTCCAGTCGTGGAACCCGAGGAATCCCTACATTTTGCTGCCAGTCGACCTGCCATAGGTTATGGCAAGCGCCGTTCGGGATCGAACCCCTAGCTTGCGGTAGATCCTGGTGAGCGATGTTTCGACTGTTTTCACCGTGACGAACAGTTCGGCGGCAACTTCCTTGTTGGTTCGGCCCTCGGCTACGAGATCGGCGATCTTGGCCTCGGCGGGTGTGAGCTGCCACCTCGATGGGACGCGACCACCGATTCGGGCCAGCTCTTCGTGGGCTTGCACCGCCCAGGCCGTCGCTCCCATCCTCTCGAAGGCGTCCGCAGCTTCACTGAGCATTCCGCGTGCTTCGGCCCGGCGCTGGCTGCGGCGCAGTACGGCGCCGAACGCCAGCTGGGAACGTGCATGCTCGAAGGGCCATGTCGACGCGTCTTCATTGTCGACGGCGTCGCGTAACACCTGGGCGGCCTCGTCGAGTCTGCCTTCGGCTGCCGCCAGAAGTCCCTGGCACCGAGCAGCCGCGAGCTGAGCGGACACGCGACCCGTGGTGTTGGCCTGGGCGAGATAACGAGCCAGAAGCCGACGGGCCTCATCGATCCGTCCCAGCCGGATCGAGACGGCGATGAGGTCGGGAACGAACCGGAGCGCTCCCGGTTCTTCGACACCGGCTGCTTCATGCCCTTCGGCCAGGACCGAGAGGTGGGTGTATGCCTCCTCGAGGTTGCCAGCGCTCAAGGCACAAAATCCCAACGTCCACCGATTGGCCATAGTCGCGACAACGTGCCCCGCTTCCAATGCGTGGGCGAGTCGTCGGCTGGCAGCGTCACGAGCCACATCAAGTTTGCCCGTGTAGGCGTCGACCATTGATGCCGTCCATAGAAGCATGCCCGCTTGCGGCTCCTGGCCAGCATCGTCGGCCGCCTCTTTCCCCTCTCGGGCGCATTTGACCGCAGCCTCCCAGTCGCCGAGAAGCAGGTAGGCATGGCTGAGAGCGAGTAATACACGCGGGAGTGAACTCTCATCGCCCCCCTCGAGGATGAGCTGTCTCAATGTGAGAAGCTCCTCACGCCCCCCGATCAGGTCGTCCATCCAGATGCGCCGCACCGCTGACGCCCAGAGAGGATGGCGTATCACCCGGTTGAAGCGTCGCTCACCGACCTGCTGTATGGCCTCCGTGACGAGATCCGCTCCAGCGGCCTGACCAAGTAATACGGCTACCAGCCCGGCGACGGCCAGCGCTTCCTCCCGGTGCATGGACACGGTTTCGGCCCCGAGGCTGGCCTTTACAGCCCGACGGGCTTGCAACGACGCCTCCTCCAGATCCTCCCGGGCAAGCAGAAGAGACCAGGCCAGCCCCTCCTCGGCTTCTGCTCGCACCGAGGGTGAAGCGTCCGACGACTCGATCGCGCGGCGAAAGAATCCGGCGGCGCGCCTGAGCTCGTCGCAAAACAAGAGGATACGCCCCATCCGAACAGCCGCCACCGAGCGCACCGGTCCTGCGGCCTCGTCCGCCGTCACCTGGTCGAGCAGGTCCAGCGCCAGGGAGGTATCGCCAGCCTCGAAATGATGGACCGCCGCAGTCACCTGGCGGCGTCGCTTCTCCGCAACCTGACCGGACGGAGTGGCGCTGGCGGCCTCTTCAGCAAACCCTGCCGCGGAGGCTGGAGCCCCGCGGGACGCAGCCATGGTGGCCGCATCGTCCAATGCGCGGGCAAGCTCCTCGCTGGGTCTCTCGGCGCCCAGCGCCAGATGATGGGCACGCTCCTCTGTGTCACGCGTGAGCCCGGCGAGCTCCAGGTGCATACGCCGTCGCTCCTGGGGTGGCAGGTCGTGATAGGCCGCGGCGGCCAGCATCGGATGCGTGAACTCGATCCGATCCCCATCGGTCCGGAACACCCCATGGGCCACGGCATCCCCAACGGCGGCCTCGACTACTGCGGCGTCCCCGATGACGGCGATCAGATTGACAATTGTGGGCCGTCCCAGCGCGGCTGCGGTCGGAAGGACCGTGCGGGTCGCCGGACCGAGCGCTTCAATCCGTTCCCCGACGAGTTTGCGGAGATCCTCGGGAAGATCGAGCGGCCTGCCGGGTCGGAGGGATCCACCGCGATCTGCTATGCGTCGGGCGATCTCCAACGCGTAGAACGGATTGCCGGCACACGCGTCGTACAACAGGCGCATCGTCGGGCGGGGGAGGACCAGTCCGCATCGCCTCCGGACCAGTAGCTGGATGGCTCCGAAGCTGAGCGGCTCCAGCCAGATCGGTGTGATGGCCACGCCGATCGCCTTGGCCACCGACTCCCCGTCCTCGGGGCTGTCGCACCGAGCCGAGAAGACGGC
>CAZYCX010000052.1:0-6617 GCA_964645875.1 uncultured Acidimicrobiaceae bacterium | reverse complement strand
CCTTGGCCACCGACTCCCCGTCCTCGGGGCTGTCGCACCGAGCCGAGAAGACGGCGCGGACGGGTTCGTCTTGGAGCCGCCGCAGGACGAATCCGAGCACGCCTCGCGTGGCAGGGTCCATCCAGGGAAGGTCGTCGACCACGATCAGCACCTGCTTCCGGGACGCCATCGCCCGGATGGCGCCCAATGTTGCCGCGGAGACCAATGCGGGGCCCGTGTCATCCGACTCCTCGAGGAACAACGCCGTCGCCAAGGCTCGACGCTGTCGTACGGGGAGAGTCTCTGCGATCTCGTCGAAGTCTCGATCGAGCAGATCACGAAGTCCGACGAATGAGAGCTTCGTCTCCACCTCTGCAGGATGACTCTGTAGAACCTGGTAGCCGTCCCGAGTGGCCTGCGAAAGGACCGATTGGAGGAACGCCGTCTTGCCCGCACCGGCCGGACCTTCTATCAAAGCGGCGATCGTGGTGGCCCGGCGGCCGAGATCGAGATGCGCGGAGAGCCGTTCCAGCTCGACATCCCGCCCAATGAGCCAGGTTTCATCCAGCGCGGTGTCTCGTCTATCTACGTCCGTAGTAGCTCACCTCGAAGCTGAAGGCGACGATACCAAACGGAGCGCACGGGAAATCTGGAAGTCCCGCGACTTCCAGGCTGATGAGGGTCTTCAAGGCGGCGCCTACCGCAAACATCACAGTGACCTGAAGGTCTCTATCCCGACGGCTACTAGGTCCGCCAGGGCCAAGAAGCGACTATGACTCTCCGCTCAGTCCTGCGGCCACGCAAAGGTTGAGACTTTCCGGCTCCTCAACGGTGGCCTGGTCGAGGGTTGGGCCGGCTCTCGGTGGACGATTCGCCTCCTCGTGTTCGTCCACGCATTGCCACGAGAAAGACCCCCCTTCGGAATGTCCTCCAGGGGGCCTCAGTCTTTCAGATGTCTTGTTCGACACCTTCTTGGTTCCACTACTCCCTGGGCCCCTGACAGAGCCCAGGGGTGAGGAATTAGATCGATTCAACCTCTTCGTTGATCTCGATCCTCGGGGTGCCAACGATGCCGGCTTCGGTCATCTTGGCCTTGAGGCTCGGGTTGTCGATGAAGGCCTTGGCCAACTCGAGGGTTTCGAAACCGGCGACAACGGTCACCATGTTGGGATCCTCGACCGAGCGATTCACTCTCGCGAACTTCGCACCCTCGGATGTGGGACGGAACGTGTCGTACACGGTCTTCCACTTGGCGTAGTCGGTGACTGGATGGCGGATTGCAGTAGTAATCATGAGTCCTCCTCATATAGCTGCTTGTGTGCCACATACTCTACCACAGATATGGAGTTCTAGTTTTCAATTAGAATTCTAGATGGATCCAGCAGTTCGAGGTAGGTTGTTAGACCACCATGCAGCTCAGTCTCAAACGAAAAGGCGACTACGCCGTCAGGGCCATGATCTCGGTTGGGCGCCACTACGAGATCGGTCTGCGTCAAGCCCGTCAGATCTCCACCGAAATGCACATCCCCTACAAGACCTTGACCCTGATCCTGGCCGGATTGGTCGCCGAGGGACTGCTGGTGGCCAGTCATGGGCCCAAAGGAGGCTATCGCCTGGCCCGACCCCCCGGCGAGATCAGTCTCCTCAATATCGTGGAAGCAGCCGAAGGACCCGCCAAGGTCGATCGTTGCGTCCTACGCGATGGTCCCTGTGACTGGGAGGAAACCTGCCCGGTTCACGACACGTGGTCCCGCACCCAGGACGCAATCACCAATGAGCTGGCGTCGACCTCCCTCGCCGACCTGACTGCAATCGACGCCGCCATCGAAAACGGTTCATACCAACCCGAGACCCCACCCCACATCCAGCCCACGGCTCGACATGGCAACCGCAACAACCGTCCCCGAGCGAATGAGGACCTGTTGTGACTGACCCTTGTCCTCCATCGATGAGCGGCGCCGTGGACGCGTGCGACATCAACCGCAGAGTCAATCACCACCGGCGATCTGGGCAAAGCGCTGATACGAGACTCCGGTCATCGCGGCGATATCTCGCATCGAAACACGGTGCCTGCGCCCTTCGGCTACAGCTTGCCTGAGAGCATCCTCCGCCTTTGCTTGGGCATCCTTCAACTCGCTTCGGGCTTCCAGGGCACGCCGATTCGGCAAGTCCTCGGCATGATCCTCGATATCAGCCGAGTCGAACGCAGCTGGGAACCAAGTGCGGTGGCCCGCGAGAGGCCTGTGGTTGTGGGCACTCCGGGGATCGGCGCGCGCTCACGTCCAACCGGGGTCAAATCACTTCGACGGTGGTGGACGCGAGTCAGCGGCGATCCTGACTCAGAGCGTTCTCCTCGACGATCTCAGGCTGGTGTCGGCGTCGAACGTCACACCTTCCAGGGCCATCTTGCGAACTTCGTTGATGGTCTTGTCCGACTCCCCGGGTCAGTCGCGCCCGGCTGTCGATAGCCTCAGGCACGATGAAGCCCACCAGTTGGCGCCGGCAGATCCGAAGCGACGGCCATACCAATGGCGACACGCTCATGGTCAGACGCTCGCTCGTCGTGGGAGCGGGTCTATATGGACTGCTCGGGGCTGTGTGGGGGTCGATCTACCTCGCCCTCGGGCTGACCATCCCGGCGCTGATCCCGTACTCTTATGTGGTCTTCGCCGTGATCGTGCTGGTCTTCTACCGGGTGACCGGTCGGTTCGTCGTCGCGAGGACGGCGATTCTCCTCGCATGGCTCGTCCTGCCCCTGGTTCTGCAGTTGACTCTCGGTGGCTTCACCTCGGGTAGTGCGGTCGTCTTGTGGAGCCTCGCCGCGCCCATCGGATCGCTGTTCGTGGCTCCTCGGGAGTCGGTCGTCTGGATGGTCGGGTTCGTGGCGGCCCTCGTCGTTGCCTGGATGGCCGAACCCCGGTTACAGCCGGCGGACGGCGTGACTCCCGACGTGGTCCGAACCTTCTTCGCCATGAACCTGGCCGGGGTCGGTGTGGCCGTGCTCCTCATCGTCCGCGACTTTCTCCGCCGTTTGCAGTCGGCGCGGGCGGACCTCGCACTAGAGAAGGACCGATCGGACACTCTCCTGCTGAACGTGTTGCCTGCGCCGATCGCCGAGCGGCTCAAGGCCGGCGAGGAGACAATCGCCGACCGCCTCGACGAGGTGACAGTCGTCTTCGCAGACATAGTGGGATTCACACCGATGAGTGAGGGGAGCTCCGCCAACGAGATCGTCGACCTGCTCGACGGCCTCGTGGCCGAGTTCGATCGACTGGTCGAAGCGCACGAGGTGGAGAAGATCCGAACCGCCGGTGATGGCTACATGGCCGTTGCCGGCGCACCCGAGCCGAGCGCGGACCACGTGGCCAGGGCTGCCGAGCTCGCCCTCGACATGGTCGAGGCCGCACATCGTCACACCGACTCTTCGGGCACGAGGCTGCAGCTGAGGGTCGGAATCGACTGCGGTCCGGTGGTCGCCGGAGTGATCGGTCTCAAGAAGTTCACCTACGACGTCTGGGGTGACCCGGTCAACACGGCGAGCCGCATGGAGTCACACGGTGTCCCCGACAGGATCCAGGTGACCCAGGCCGTCCGGGACCGGCTGGGAGACTGGTTCCAGTTCGAACAGCGGGGGATGATCGACATCAAGGGCAAGGGGCCTATGTCCACCTTCTTCCTGCTGGGACGACAGCCCGCACCGACGCCATTCGACAACCTGAGCGATCCTTCATCACCATCGCGTGGATGAATCCGTGAGGCCGGCGGGTCCAATCAGAATCACAACTTCGGGCCAGCAGACGACGTTTGGCGAACAAGGCGTAGGGGTATTTCCGGGACGTCATGGGCGTGCCGGGGAGCGAGAGATAGGTGAAGAACATGAGACTGCTATCAACAGCACACCGGGATCAACAAACCCTCAGCCACAGCAGGACCTTGTGGCAGACGACCAGCCAGCTCAGGGAACTCGCGGAAGGAATGCGCGCAGATGGTTTTCGTGAAGAGGCTGACAGCCTCGAGACGACAATTCGCGATCTCCACTGGGCGTACGAGTCTTTGATCAACAAAGAACTCTTAGCGGAATGGCCCAACGGGCCACGACGTCCTCTCCGCGCACCACTTAGCGTTGCTCGCTGACAACCGTAAGATTCTGGCTGCGGTATCCCTGTGATCCCTCGTGCTGTAGTGGGACTGAGGACCGCCACCGCCGGTTGCCGCCGGCATCGGAACATTCAGCCTTGATTAGGAGCTGATCCGCGCTCCCGGGGTCGCTATCGCCGTCTCTCGGGTCTTGGGTCGACCGGGCCGCTCACGCTCAAGGGCCGTCAGCGATGTTCGATCCGGCGAGCGAGGAAACTCCCCAACGGTAAGGGCGGCAGTTTCGTCATCCTCGGTGAGTTGCCAGACGAGGCCAGCGTGCAGACCCGCCTCGGTTTGGCGCCGTTTTAGGCGACGAGTTGCCTGTAGAGGTTTGCTCGCTGGTGCTGTGATTCGTCACCTGGCGACTCTTGAGTTTCAAGCCACGTGATAACACAGCGGACCCGGCGAACTTCGCAGAATATGGCTCTTGTGGTGGTGGAAACCTGTGGGAGCATGGGTCGGGGTTCAACACAAGGGGGGAACCTTGATCTTGCGAAGGTCACGTCCAAAGACCGCATGCACGCACGAGAACGTGGTTTCGGCTACTTCAGCCGGCATCGAGCGAAAGGTATGCGAGGACTGTGGGAATGTCTCGATTAGAAACGAGACAACGGCATTCACCGGCAAGCTCGACCGGGGAGATTTCAGTCGGGACGCCGATCGGCTTGCGGCCCTCCGGTCTGGTGTGACGATCGGATAGGTGAGCGTCAATTTCGCTGATCCCCAGTCCTTGGGCGAGCGTTTGAGACTGACCCGACATGGGCATACCAGCGCCGCTCTTCGGGGTGTGTCGAACTAGGTGCTGTGGTGGCGTGTCGTATTCAGGACTTGGACAGCGAGGCCACTAATCGTGTCAAACGCCATTGGCAGCGTCTAGTGGACCGAGCTCCGTACTAACGACTTGTCGCCTTCGACGAGTACTTCCGCTGAGCAGCCTGTTTTGACACTCCGAGCATCGCCCCAATCTCAGACCAACTGCGGTTGGCTCTACGAGCAGAGGCCACAGCTTCAGTGATCTGCTCATCGACTTCACTGCGCCGATCGACTAGATCGGCAATGGCCCGCAACGCTTGTGTGTCAGCGGTCCTCAGATCGGAGGGATTCACCTTTTCTGCCCACTGCTCTAGAGCCCGGGCGCGTTCCTCTCTTGACTTGCTCACTCGATCCACCAACCTTTCAGGAACTTCTCACGAGCACTCATCGCGTGGATAACTGCCGATCCGTCTTCGTCAGTGACCACACCCAATCTCCAGCGGTTCGCCTGGCTGCGAAGGCCCGATGAACATGGTTACATCTAGATCGTCAGTTTTCGAAGGCTCGCCAATGATGCCGTAGTGCGTGGAGCATGTCTTCATCCGGTACATCGTGCTCGCGGGCGCTCGCTTCGATGTCCACGGCCAGAAGATACTCCGCCTCCCACACACCGTCAACAAATGTTGACAACCCACATCACGCGCTGCGTTCCCAACACAACCTATTTCTGAACCAGGGGAAACACCCCTGAGCAGGGCATTTGGGGCTCCGGGTCAAACACGCGATGTCGAAGTAGGTCGTGTTGGAACAGGTCGTTCGTTAGTTGCAGTTCCGCCAAATTCAGGCGGAGTCAAACCGCAAGAACGCCAGGTCTTATTGATCGCTGAGCAAGTCGATCAGCTCCGTCGCCGCAAACACCCGCCGAGGCCGTCCCTTCTTGCGCCGCGATAGTGGGCGGTTTACGAGAATCTCGGCTTCGGACAGACGAAGGAGTGCTTCGTGGGCTGTCTGGGGGGCTACGCCATAACGCTCAGCGACCGTCTGAGTATCGACGACAGGGTGGAGAGGCAGGTCGTCGATCACCTTCGCGGCGACGGATCGACCTCTTGTTTCGACGCGGCTTCTAAACCGATCAATGAGGTGATCCACGCCGTTGACCATCTGCTTCATCCAATCCGCGGCTTCGATCACCGACCACGCTGCAAACAACAGCCAGGAATCGGTGTCCCCGCCCTGGAATGACCGGATCCCCGCGATATAGCGTTCGGTGTCTCTACTCCACGGGACTGAAACCGGAACGGGAGCATCGAGTCCCGCTCGCTTGACCAAGAGCTGCTGCAGAAGAGCTCGGCCGACTCGTCCGTTCCCGTCGACGAAGGGATGGATCACCTCGAATTGAGCATGGGCTAGAGCCGCCAGCGCCACGGGTGTCAAGTCGGTCCTGGCGCTGAAACCGACCAGATCCTCAAGCAGGCGAGGCAGGTCCTCGGGGGGAGGCGGGATGTACTCAGCATCCCTGGGTCCGAACGAGCCTCCGCCGATCCAGTTCTGCTCGGTCCGCAAGGCGCCAATTGTCTCCGGGCGCATCCTGGGGTGACCCTCCATCAGCAGCCGATGCCACGTCAGCATGTCGTCCACCCGCGCCGGGACAGGTGTGGAGATGGCAGCACGCAAGGCCTCGAGATTGCCTACGACTCTTCTTGCGGGCTCGTCGTTGACCTCGTCTGCGAACTCGGCCTCGAGTATCC
>CAZYCX010000051.1:0-18287 GCA_964645875.1 uncultured Acidimicrobiaceae bacterium | reverse complement strand
AAAGGTACCCACCGAGCTCCTTGCGAAATGCCCAGGGCCCGTATCTCATCGAAATGTGGCTTCTTGCATCCCTCTGAATTCGCCGGGTCACTTGTCGCCAAACTTCCGAACCACACGACGGTGGGCAGACCAGACTTCGTTGGGTTGGCGCAAAGATGAACGCCACCTCGCCACAATCACAACTAACCACTCCTCGTCACCTTCGTACAGAAGATCGCCTGTCTCTCCCACAACGCCGAACACGATTCCTGAGCATCCAAGTCTGTGAAGGATCATTGCGGGCTGCACCGTGCCAGCAAGGGTCTGACGCGACGTGGCAACTACCAAGAGCAGCTTCTGAGGGATGGGGTGAAACGCCAAATCAAGGACCGAAGCTCGAACCTGTTTGGGGCTTCCGGCTGCAACCTCGACTGCGAACTCGTCTCGGACAATCCCATCGATCTCACCAGTCCCCCCGCCGGGACCAAACGAGTACACCCTGCTGTCGTCCCTGATCCATTGATCCCCAAACACCTCCCTGGCTAGGCGAATCCCGGCGCGCTCATAGCTACCCATCAGGCTTAGGCGTTGATCGCAGCTAGATACCAGGCCCTCACAAAGTCGGGAGTCCGGGTCTCATTGAGAGGCTGCCAGACGAATTGAGCAATTGAGTCGATGCTCGCGTCGATGTCCGTCTCGCCGACCAACGTCTCGAAGGTGGTGAATCTCAGAGTGACTGGCACGTCTTCAATGACCAGCTGTTGCGGCTCCACTGAGAATGCCTCGTGAGCCACGAAGGTGATCGTCACCGCCCATCCAGCAGAGTCGCCCCAGTCCTCTTCGATGCGCTTGGAGATGATCTTCTGTAGTCCGTTGATGTGACCTTGAAGGTATTGCTCGCTTAGGAACCCACCATGTGCCTCAAATGCCTCAACGCTTTGGGTAGAAGCATCTTGGAACTCACAGTCACCGAGTTTTCGGCGGGGCAGGTTCGCCGCATTCACCGAGTCCAACAATCCACGCGGTCTCCATCCGAGAAAGCGCGGTGCCGCGAGCGCATCAACTACACGCTGCTCGACTACTCCCCTCGTCTGAGTGTTTCCACCGGAAACCGCAGTCAGCACTCTGGCGGCTTCCTCAGCATTTGGCGGACCGGGCACAGGTGCGAAGACCCCACCAAAGAGCCTGACTTGGCGTAGACACCAGGCACGGAGGAGCTCAGCCAGCTCGTGTTTCGCCGTGGGAGGAAGACCAACGAGTCCCCGCAGAACGTTGACCATGGCATCTGCCCGTGCTCTCGTCGCCTCTCCACGGCTCCGAATGCGACTGTCGGACCACCATCTACCCAACTCGTCTATCGCTTTCAAGTTGTTGAGGATCGAGTTCCCGGCGGCTGTTAGGGGGGCGTACAACGCACCGAGTTGTTCCGTCGCCCACTTCCCGCGGGGCGCAAACTCATACGGGAAGGTGGGAGGGTGGTCGAACATGGCGTTTGGAATCAGTAAGAGATGAAGGGCATTCACATAGGGCCAATGCGTATCACCGTCCTCCGGCACGAGGACTCCGAGCTCGTTGAGGATGTCGCCATCGAAGCCCACCCGCTCGGCCACTATGCGCACAATTTCGAGCGACTCGTCCCATCGAGCATCGACAAACATCGCTTCCTCGTGCGTTTGATCTGACAAGAGCACGGCACTCCGCGACTCATCCGTGAGGGAAGGTCTCAAGTTGATTGCGGACAGGAGCTTCTGAATTGCGGGCCATGGATAGGTACTCGCTGGACCGCGGGCCATTAGGACAGTTGCGATCTGGGTAGCTGACATCCGGTGCCTTTGCGCCAGGTCTGCGACGAGCTTCGCTGACGCGATCAGCGAACTCGTCGCCTGGAAACTGATTCCCATCCCTCGGATTGCCTCATGGATAGAGAAGTAATTCTTTGAAAGCGCAACCAATCGCTGATCACTGCTGCTTGAGAGGCAAACGTTCACAGCGGTTCGGAGAAGCTGAGACGGAGTCCCAGAATCCTCCCACAGCCTCGCGTGATCCACGATCGCGGCAGCCACATCATCAGCTGGGACACCTGCCTGCTGAATGGCATCAGCGACGGCAGCGGACACCGCATCATCATCCCCCGCGACAATTGGCACCAGAGACTGCTTGAGAGCATCGGTGATCTCAGTCATGGCGCAGCGATTCATCGACCTCATGCCAAAGGCTGGCCTGTTCAATGAACTTCGTTTTCAAGTCCGAGAGCGCCACTATCACTTCCTCGAAGTCCACACCAAGGACGTCAGCCCAACGGAGCAACTCAGCGACGGTGACTCGACGTTGGCCACGCTCGATCTTCGAGATCGTCGGTTGTTCCGTGCCGAGTTGAATTGCCAAGGCTTCTTGCGACATTTGCTTGGTTTCTCTCGATGTCGCCATCCATCGACCGAGAGCCTCGTCGAAGTCGCTCACGAAAGCGACGTTAGAGGAAGACTTCACGCCGCCTGGCGTACTGGCAGGTCAAATCCTTGACAAGAGTGTGGGCTCATGCGATAGTCGAATGACATGAGTGGCATTCAGCATCAGGCCAGTGTCCTCTCCCTCTACAGCGGTGCGGGTGGCTTGGATCTCGGCTTCAAGGAAGCTGGGTTTCACATCGCGTGGGCGAATGACATTGATCCCGATGCAGTGGAGACGCACAACAAACTCTTTGGAGAACATGCAGCCGTCGCTGGCGATATACGCTCTGTCAGAGAGCAACTTCCCGACGCGGAGAACGTGGATGTGGTCATCGGCGGTCCTCCTTGCCAAGGATTCTCAGTAGCGGGAAAGATGGACCCGAACGACCCCAGAAGCCGACATGTCTGGGATTTCTTGGGAGTCGTTCGCGAGACAAAGCCGACTGCCTTCGTAATGGAGAACGTGAAGGCACTAGCTCTGAACAGAAGATGGGCAGCGCTCCGAGACGAGCTCTTCAACGAGTCCGTGAGGCTGGGGTATAGCGCGCAGATAATCCTTTTAAACGCATCCCATTTCGGCGTGCCCCAAGCCAGAGAGCGGATGTTCTTCGTGGGTGTGCCAGAAGGTACACCTGAGGTCATTCCACTACCCACCACCCAACACGCTCCGCCAACGGTCAGGGATGCTTTGGAGTCCCTGCCGCCCCTCGGAGCACCGGGCAACGACAGCCTCTGCACTGCTCGTGTAACACCAGCGAAGAAGCCAGTACTGCGCCGCTCCCCTTTTGCAGGCATGCTCTTCAATGGTCAAGGGAGACCTCTGGACTTGGATCGGCCCGCACCAACTCTGCCTGCCTCGATGGGTGGCAACCGGACCCCGATCATCGACCAGCAGCAACTAATAAAGGGCGGCGAGAGTTGGGTCGTGGACTACCACGCGCATCTAATGGCCGGAGGTACGCCGCATCGAAGCATCCCGGAGCGTCTGCGAAGACTCAGTGTCGAGGAGTCAACAGCCTTACAAACGTTCCCGAAAGGGATGCACTGGGCCGGAAAGCAAAGCTCCCAATACCGTCAGATCGGAAATGCCGTACCTCCACTACTCGCTTTCCACGTCGCAGCTGCCCTGCGGAGATCCTTGAATGGTGAGTTGGTGGACCCTCCCCAAGGATGGAGAGACCAGCACGAGATCCTCAACTCGCGGTCCGCGGAATGACCGGATACCCACATCCGACCTCACCTGCTGTAACGGCGGTGATGAAGGGCAACAAGAGGGCTGACACATCGCCAGAAATGGCATTGAGATCGAGGCTTCATCGAGCCGGGCTGCGGTTCCGAAAGGACAAGCGAATTGACTTAGGCGAGCGCAAGGTGCGACCAGACATCGTCTTCACCCGGCAGCGACTGGCTATCTTCGTCGATGGCTGCTTCTGGCACCTATGCCCCGAGCATGGTCGAGTTCCGGGCGGAAGGAACGCCGACTACTGGCACGAGAAGTTGACAGGCAACAGACGACGCGACCTCCAAGACACCGAACTCTTGCAGGAGGATGGATGGCGTGTCCTTCGGTTCTGGGAACATACATCGCCTGACGAGGCCGCTGCCCACATACACCAGATCATCTCTGACCTTGCAACAACCTGAGTCACAGCCATCTGGCCCCACCCAGCCGGCCGTAGTGGGAAGTTGAAACAAGGAGGCAGGGACGTCGAGTACACCCTCCTACACCAAACCGCAGGACGCCACAAGCGAATCTGTCAGTCGCTCGATGTAGAAAGAGAGCATGTACGGCCGACCAGAGCGCTCGCGCATCCAGGTCAACGATTTGGTCATGTTCTCAAAGTGCCCTGCTTCGATCCTCACCCCCAGGAGCAGGAATCCAAGACCGCCTGTTAGTCCTCACCTGTTTCGCTGGCAGGCAGTTAAGGACGCTGTACTCAAATGGCACGAGTCAGACTCAGCCGATCCCTTCGAGGACGCCAGGAGGTTTGCCTTCGGTGATCTTTCCGACGTGCAGCTTGAGGTCGCAACTCAGCTCTTTCGTTGGTACACCCAGATCATCGACCGAGACACGCCGATTAGGGAGGCGGGCGGGCAGATGCTTGCTGTGTCGGAGAACGGCGCAACCGAGATTGCCGCCTCACCTACGTTTCTGGTCCCAGACGAGGACGGAACCTATGAGGTTCTCAAGCTGCGGACCGGTTCGTCGTCAGCCACTGACGAGTACGAAGCTGCGGTCCTTGCCTCCGGGAACATAGATGACGTGGAGTTGATCGACGTGTCAGCTATCAACGACGTGCTCCTCGTCCCCGGTGAGACCGTCAAGACTGACATCAGTCCAGACCGGCAAGAAGCTCTGCTGAAAGAGCTATTCGCCGCCTCGGCGCTCAAGGATCAGAGCGGAAGAGGCCAACTCCAATCCGACCTTCGGCCGGGCCAACATTGTTCGACATGTGCTCGCACCGCATATTGCGGTGCCTACCCGCTTCTCAGTCCGCGCCGACCTGGCGACTACACCCGAGTCTTGAGGCTGTCCAAAACCAGTCTTGAGCGCATTGAGACTTGCGAACGACGAGCAGTCTGGGGTGCCGTTCATCAGATCCCCGAAGAAGCACCGGAAACAGACGAATCGTCTGGCACCAGCTTCGGCCTTCTCGCCCATGAGGCGCTAGCCGCAGTGGTGTCGAGTGATGACCCGTTGGCCACGTTTGAACAGATCACATCTCGATTCCCGGCTTCGGAAGTAGCCGACCTTCGGATGATGGTCGAAGCGCATGTCGCAATTGAGTCTTCGGAGCATGTGACCGCCAAGCGTTACGACCCCGAAGTCAATATCGGGTTTGTCTTTCTTGTTGAGGGTTGGGACCCGAGCTATGACTCCGGCCAAGGCCAAGTGGCTGTGGCGCTAATGACTCGCGCAGACGCCATCGAGGTCGGCGGATCAGGTCATCTCGTCGTGCTCGACCACAAAACGTCTGAAAGCGCTCCCCGTCTCGAAAAGGAGCTTCTGGCGGTCGCCATGGCCGCACGTCAGAAGCGCGACAAGGAACAGGTCGAACGCGTAGAGGTACACCAACACTTCCTCCGACGCAAGCCCGGTGAGCGCTGTGAGGTGACCGTTTTCGGGCGTGACGATCTCAACGAAGCCGCCAGCGCCCTCCGCGATGCCGCCAGCCGGTTTGCAAGCTTCGACGCTTATCAGGCACTACAGCCGAGGAGCAAGGCTGTCGCGGACGGCGAGTGCTTCCAATGCGGATTCAGACAGCGTTGCCAAGCATGGGGCGGGCCAGGTCAGACTGATTGAAGCTAACCAGAGGTCATCGGGGAGGACGTTTTCTCGCGACGCAGAGTGTCAAGTGTTCCGCGGATGATGGGCGCTTCGCACTCATCCTCGACACCCTGACGCCTTCACTTGCTCTGTCCCTGTTTTCGCAGCACCCAACCAGCGGGTCGGTCGGAGCTCAATCCCTCTCGGGTACCTCATTCAACCTTCTGTGTGGCATAGCGCGACCCCGACAACTCCACTTGCGCCCGCCTCGCGTAGCTGTCGCCCAGCCTCTTTGAGAGTCGCTCCCGACGTCACCACGTCATCGACCACCAGAACGGTGCGGTCTTTCAGAGGGGGGTTTTCCGCAACAGTCATACTTCCCCTGACTGCCTTCCGCCTTTCAGTCCAACTCATGCCCCGTAGTTGGATGTCAGCTGCAGTGCTTCGGAGCAAATCGAACTCAAACGGAACCGCAAGGTGCCGCTCGATGGACTTCGCCAGTTCGTCCGGGAGGCTCCAACCGCGATCTGCATAGCGTCCGGGATTCGCCGGTATCGAGACCACGAGATCGGCTTCCCTCAGCACGGTCGTCTCGTGGAGGATGAAGTGGCAAAGAATGATGCCACCGACAAGGGACATGGCTTGCTGTTCCTCGACGGGAAGCGGTTCCTTACCAAGCCGTATGAAGCGGCTGATCGGTGTACCGCTTTGTGCTCCTCTTGATATGTACGCGCCGAGAGCCCAGACCTCATCGACTGCTGGCTGCAGCGTGGTCAAACCCAGCCGCTCAGACCTGAGAGTCCGGTCGAGCACATGACTCAGATAGTCGGGATCGAGATTGAAGTCCGCTCTCCCTCGAAGGAGCCCTAGGCGACGTTGGAACAGGGAGGAGGTGCGTACCGCGTTGGCCGCCTCCAAATGAGTGGCGGCCTGGCCCCATGCTCCCTCTTGGAGCGCCTGCTTGAACGCCGAGTAGCCGACCTGGGACACGAGGTCGGATGGTCGATTCTTGTGGGGGACTCGTTCCAGCCATTCGACTGCCAGGTTGAAATCCCCGGCTTCGTATGCCTTCCTGGCTGCCTCAAGCGCGACGAGTGTCCAGTCGGGGCCAGGCACGATCAAGTCACTATCTGATCCTCGGCGAGAACTGTCTCCTTCAAGACCATCAGTCCAGCCGTAGCTGCCGAGATCTCCGCATCTGGGAAGGCGCTGTGGAGCACCCAGACAACTGCTGCGATAGTGGCTCCCCTGGTGCAGACATCATCGACGACCAGAATGCGTCGTGACGGACTCCTAGTCGTCTTAACGTCTAGGAGCTTTCGGTAAGCCTGCTCGTACTGGTTGCGGGTGAGGGCACTCCATGGCATGCGGCGCTTGGAGATGGGAGCACTAAGCGCAACACGCTCAACTACTGGCAGTCCCAGCAGGTTCCCCAACTCTTCGGCCAACAGCTTGGTCCGGTGGACCTCGCGAGCCTTGGCCTTGTCGGGCGAAAGCGGGACGGGAACCAATTCTGCATCCGAGCCAGGTCGTTCCAAGTTGGCTAGTTGCCGTGACATGCCGAGCGCCAACGGGTAAGCCTTGGTTGTGTCACCTGCCTTGAAGGCGTTGAAATGAGCCGTGAGCTCTCTGACCCTGTCCCCGGTTCTCGAAGCGAGATAGCTTCTCCTGGGCATCGTCCAATAGGCTGGCGAGAGCGATATGCCGCTGCCGTCTAGCCGGTCCGGAGGCTTGAAGTCCTCACTGCGGACCAACCTGTAGCGGGTCCAGACGGGGCAGTCCGCACACTTTCGGTCTGCACACGATGACCCATCCCCGTCGATGGTGCAGCCAGCTGCCGTTCTTGCAAGCGGAAACGGCATCGCGAACACCTGCCGTCCTCGCGCTGCCACCAGCCGGCCAACCCAAGCCCCTGTGTCGTTATCGGTGAGAGGATCGTCTACGGAGAACTCAACGGGTCGCATCGAGACGCGCTGGTCTGCCCTCTGGACTCGCGACACCTTCCCTTTGATGTAGACCCCGTCCGTAAACGTCTGTTTTCCGTGGAAGTAGGTCCACACCTCGTCACCCGGACTCACATCGTCTATGTATTGCGTCCATCCCAGGGAGAGCAGGCCGCCTCGCATCCGGGCGGGAATCTCTGATGGTGTGAACCCGTCGAATCCAGACCAGATCTTGTAGAGGAACCTGAGGGTCATAGAAGAAGTAGGTCGCCGAACTGCCCTAGGACCGAGTACTTCGGATACTCCGGACGCTTCCCGTATCCGTATGAGGCCCATGCGAAGCGGCAGCCCGAATTGGCCGCAAGGTCAGCGTCTCTTTGGTCATCTCCCACCACGATGGTGCGGCTGCGTGCTGCATCCAGCCCCAACTCGTTGAGCAGCCCAGCGGTGACGGCACTGCTGGGTTTTCTTGGCGGTGTGGACGCATCGGACACCGCCTGGAAGAACGCCTCAAGGCCAGTTAGAGAGAGCATGGTCTCGGCGATCCAGCCCGGCAGGCTCGTGGCAGCTGCCATAGCAAGGGATGATCGTTGGAGCTCGGAGAGAGTGGACTCGACGCTCTCATATATGCGGAGACTGTCGATATGTTCGGCCATGGCTCGCTGGAAGCTGCCTCGACTGACCCCAGGAATGCGGTCGATAACAGTCGGGACCGGCATCGTCTCTATCAGCGAGCGAACCTCTCGTCGCTCCATCCCAGAAACGCTTGCGATTAGCGACGCGTACCAGGGTCGGCTGTCCCAGACCGTTCCGTCAAGGTCGGCGATCAGAGCGTCTGCGTCCACTGCTGGAAGCCCTTAAGCGGCTCGTGGGGGTTGATTGTCGCCCATCCGAGCCGGTGGTCTTCGACGATCACGCGGTTCCCCGAGGTGTCTGCCTGCCCGTCTGCCTGGAACGTGGCGACTGGCTTCTTCTGTTCCTTGGCGAACCGGAAAGCGTTCATCGCCCCGCCGTCGCTCGCAGACTGAGCCACCAGCACACCATGCGCGAAAGCCACGATCAGCTTGTTCCTCTTTCTCAGTGTCAGGGCGGCTGCTCGTCGGTTGAACGCAAACTCTGAAACGAACACGGCGGTCTCAAGGGAAAGGAACCTCTCCCAGAGACCACGATTCTCGGGCGGGAACGGTGCTGCCAAGCCTCCCGGCATGACACAAATCGTTGTACCCCCCGCATCTGCCGCCGCTATGTGTCCAAAGGTGTCGGCTCCTAGAGCGAAACCCGAGACGTGAGCCCACCCCGCGGCTGGTAAAGCGGCAGCGCATTTGGTCGTCGCTTGTGAGTAGGGCTCCCGAATCTTTCTTGATCCGACAATGGCGACCGCTCGCCGATCCAGTTGTGTGTAGTCACCGCGTACATAAAGCACCGGAACCGGGTTGTTCGAGTCGAACACCGAGCGTGGGTAGGCGTGGTCCTCATACGTCAGGATGCTCGCCGATAGCTTGTCGGCATCCTCTAGCTGTCGCTCGGCTCGCTGTGTCGCCTCATCCTTAGCTTGGGGCGTGACGGCTGAGATCGCGTAACGGAGCTTGTCCCCCCTCTTGCCCTTAGTGGGAAGACGGTCGGGCTCGTCCAGCAAATCACCAGGCGATATCCCGGCATTGTGAAGCTCCTTGAACTTCTGAGGTCCGAACCCCGAAATGTCCTCCAATGTGAAGACAGCCGCCAGGTCTTTGAGGTTCGGCTTCTTCGGGTGGACCATGTTGAAAGGCAGGGTATCTGCTCTGATCATGGCGTACAGGGGACCTTGGCGCGAAGAATAAGCGACGGCGGGTTCTGACTCAGACGTGGGAAGACCACCAGGATTTTGAGTAGAGGCTCCAAATACTCCCCCGCCTCGCACCCTCAACACCCTCGGGACGAATCTTCTCATCCGTTGGACCCATTTACAGGACAAGATTGACCTGTAAATTGTTGGTAGAGCTAAGGAAAACATGAGGGTCGTCGGATATACAAGACTGAGTCAGGCCAACTCCCACGAGGCCGAATCACACGACGAGCAAAAGACTCGAATCGAGGACTGGGCCAAGCAGGCAGGCCATGTCGTCATCGCCACGTACCAAGAGACCATATCCGGGGAGAACGGACCCGAGGACCGACCCGGCTTCCTTGACGCGCTCGACTCCATCGAAGACAACTCTGCTGACGGAATCGTCGTTTCCTCAATCGACAGGCTCGCCCGCAAGCTCACTACACAGGAGGCATTGCTCGCGACCGTGTGGAACCGATCAGGTCATGTCTTCGAGGTTGGCATGGGTGAGATCCCAAAGGACGACCCGGATGACCCCTATCGGACATTCGTTCGCCAAGTCCTCGGAGCGGCAGCACAACTTGAGCGGTCACTCATCGTCAAGCGCATGGCAAACGGAAGGCGCGCCGCTATCAAGCGAGGCAGGTCGATAGGCCCTGCTCCCTCATTTGGTTGGTACAAGGACCCGCACGATCCAGGGCATCTGCTTCCCGACCCGGAGACCTACCCGCTCGTCGAGAGGTCTGTTGCCATGCTGAGTCGTGGAGCGACTCTGGCTGAGGTGGGCACCTTCTTGTCCTCCGCCACAAGTCGGCGCTGGCACCCCACGCAGGTTGCGAGACTTCGTGACCGCTACAGAAAGTACGACGAAATCGCTCGCGGCGTTTGAGGACAGACTCAGGGGCGCACAATTCCTCAAGGCAAGACTGACCACGGCTCGCAGAATCCTCCACAGCAACAGACCGCCAGGGATGCGCCTTAACTGTTGATCTGTACCCATCACCCGATAGCCTGAGAAGGCCGAGAGGAGACGTGAAGTGGCGACGACCGGGAAACCCGATCTAGGTGTGGGCGTCTACACCTACAGCGAGGCTGCAACCATCCTCGGACGTGGCCCTGATGCGGTGACCACCCGACAGGTTACCTACTGGATTCGCACCGGGTTGACCCCACCCAGCATGAACGCCCTTGACCGTGGTGTTCTCTCCTTCCACGACCTCATCAGCCTTGAGTTGGTGCGCCGGTTCCGGGCGCGAGGGGTCAGCCTGCAACGGGTCCGATGGTTTGAGGAACGTCTACGCAACGAGTTCCGGGACCTTCACCGCCCAATGGCCTACGACCTGTTCTTTACTGACGGGGCAACCATCTGGGCGAGAGAAGTGGGTGGCGACGACTCCAAGGTCCTCGAAATCGTCGGTAAACGACAGGACCACTACGTTTGGACCGACAGCATCAAGACCTTCGCCGAGGAGATCGAGTACGACGATCCCGATGGTGCGGCCACATCATGGACTCCCGCCCCCTGGGTGTCCCTACACCCCGACGTTCAGTTCGGGGCTCCGGTGGTCGCCGGGAGCAGGGTTCCGGTTCGCATCATTGGAGCCAACCTCGCCGTCGCCGAGCCATCCGAGGTGGCCGACTGGTACGGCCTAACCATCAAACAAGTGTTGGGAGTCAGGGACTACCTCGCCGTCACCTAAGCACCATCGCACCTTCTGTCTCGACGCCCAACTCAGCTATAAGGTGTCGAACGCTCTAGCGATGGTCGAAGAAGATCTAATGCACGTCGTGGACCTGTGCCCCGAATACACCACCGGCACACCCGGCCAGAACAACGCGCCCGACCCAGTCATTGCCGAAAGATGTGCGAACCAACGCATCGTCCTGGTCACCACCGACTCAGGGTTCAGGGGGCGGTGGCTGCGAAGTGGGGTCCTCGCCAACCACGGCGTCGAGGTCATCGTCTTCACTCAAGACCTCGTTGGACTCCCCGAACAACACCGAATCATCACCAAACACCTACCTCGCTGGAAGTCGGAGTTGGGTAGGAACCGCTACGGCTACCGGGTGTGGCAACAACCAGTCAACCGAGCCATCTCTGAGTTGAAGTCCAAATACCGCATTTGAGAAGCATCGAAGACCAAGTGGTCACCCGAACCGCCGCTCCTTCGTATTGCTCTGGCTGTGAGTGTCAACGATCACTTACTGATTAGCGACCCAGCTAGCTCGCCCCGAGAGGTCGTCCATTAGGGGCAAAAGGTGTCAATTCCTGTCAAGTCGATTCGCGAGGATGCCTACACTGAGTGTAGGAATCCTTGCTAATTGAACTGACACCTATATCGGGGTTCTGATCCCGGGTGGGTGTCATTCAAGGACCCCCTCCGATAGCAATCAGGACAGTGACGGTCGGGTACATCTGCTTACACGACCGGGCCGACGCTGGGCTAACCGGACAGTCTCCCTGACGGGTCAAGAGTAACGATGAAACGCCCCTTGTCCCTGCGGACATCAAAGACCTCCGCCGCTGACTTCGTGGCTTCATCGTCGGCGTACTTCATCAGCAGCTTCGACTCAAGCGGTGCGATCCATTGCTGCCAGAGCCGGTTCTTTAACTCGCGTGCAAGCTCTCCAAGGGCAATAGCCATTCGGTCATCCTCTGGACCATGAGGCAAATCGACCCTGATCCGAACGCTGATGGACCGTCATCACCATCCCCAAAAGGAGAGGGTTACTAGTGTCCAAGCTGCGTCATCGTCTACTCGATGAGAGATCATCTTGTTGCGCCAACGCAGCACCTCTTGATGTACCCGGAGTGATCCGCCAGCCATCTGTGCAACCAGACTGTCAGGGATCATCCAGCAGTCGCATCCTCAAATCTCCGGGAGTGGAGTTCGTCATCGTCCAGGAAGATGCAGTCCTGAAACCTACCTCGGGACGCGTTCGCCGCACATGATGATCATCGTCGGCTGGGGCACCTAAGAACCGAAGGGGCACCCATCATGCTCCGCTCAAGGGCCATGAGCTGCCCTGGGCTCGATGCGCGATGGGCTGGGCCGAGCACACGGGTAAGGTGGCGCGCCATCCCATGGACCGACAGGGCTAGGTTGCCGCGACCTCTTCCGCCATCCCCCGGAGCACGTCGGCCCACAACGAAAGTGTGGTGAACTCTCTGAGTTCGATCCGTGCTGGACGGCCATCTAGTAGCTGGTTTGACCACTGCTCACACCACTCAGCGAGCGCCAGTAGGGAGTCCGGAACGGTTATCTCGAACACGTCTCCGTGGATGTTGCCTTCATCATCCGTCTTTAGCCCTGGGAGCTTGTGACCGGGAATGGTGACTGTGTTTGTGTGTCGAAACTTAAGGAGGCCCTCAATCACTCCGCGCGGAGCCTGGTTCTCAGCGTGAACATGAGCAATCACGTTTTGCCCTTCGCTCAGAGGGTTCTCTTCAACTAGTAGACGACCTAGAGCGATGCGCATGAGACTTGAGCCGATACCCGCTCCCTGATATCCGTCGGCGACCATAAGCCCGCCGATCTCCCACTCATTCGTCTCATCATCGAACGCGAAGTATGCGAGTCCTACGAAATGACCGTTGCTCGTTTTCGCACACACAATCCGCCATTGGTCAGCCAACTCCTCGTAGTCCTCCCAAGTGCGCGGAAGGATGTGACTGTCAGACTTGGCGAATTCCCGGTGCCACTCATAGGCGTCGTGAGCTTCGTCCGGATCAACGGCTCCGAATTCGACCACTTCCTCGCTGGGCGTGTCGTGAGGCACGCCCACCGAGACTAGACGTTGCTAGCCAGCGCTGTGCTGACGTAGTTTCTCTTGGGCGACTTTCTTGAGCAGCTGAAACACCGAGGGGCGGGCGATGGGATGCGGAGCCGAAACTCCGGTCTCCCAGCGGCTGATGGTGGGGCGACTGATCTTGAACAACCGCGCGGTCGTCTTCTGATCGAGTTCAAGAAGACGAACCGAAAGCGCAAATAGCGCAGCGAAGTCCCCTTTGTTCAATTCAGAAGTCTCAGCATCTCCAAGAGCGTCAACTAGCCGTTGAAGGCTTTTCGCGCGCTGACGTTCATCGCTCTCAAGTTCTGTTCTCTCAAGTACCAAAGCCATGCCTGAACCCTTCCTATGGCTCTCCGGAATGTGCATGATGCACATCCTGTCACTCGTTGTCAACCTATCATTCGACAGAATCGGCTGGTTTCTTAAGGCTAGTCAGAACAGTACTACTCTGGCGGAGGTACACAATGCACACAACGATGACCGGTTCTTTTCCCATCGAATGTCGCTGGGACTTCTACTCACGCAACCACGGCCTCAAATCGGATGGGTGCTTGATAAGAGGTCGCTCTACCAGTTGAGTGGTTTGGAGGCGTTGCCGTCGGAGTGGATGGCGAGAGTCCCGTCCGCCTTTACCATGATGAGCCGGGTGGCCTCGGGCAAGTGTGCGGTGAGTCGTCCCGAGTAGTCGACGGTGCAGCGTGCGATGACCAGTCTCATCGATCGATCACTTGACGGCGGACCCTACCGCCGTCGGGGATCCTGAGCGCCAGGGCGGCCGAGATGGCCATGAGGACACCGGTGGCGAGCCAACCCGGCGTGTAAGTGCCGAGGGCGTCGACCGACCACCCCATCAGCGGTGGCCCGACGGCGTGGCCGAACAGGAACCCGAGAAGCACCACCCCCGTTCCCTTGCCGACGAGATGGGCGGGTGCGATCTCCATCACGGCCACCATGCCCACCGCGTTCCACGCCATGGCGCCGGCACCGAACAGAAACGCGGCCGGAACGAGAACCCAACTCGGGAGCGCCCCCAGGCCGGCCAGGGCGAGGAGCACCGAGGTGGCGGTGGTCATCCCGGCGAGGATCCGCAGGGTCCTGCCGTGTCCCAGCGACCGCTCGGACCAGCGAGACCAGATGATCCGGGAAAAGATGCCGGTGAAACCGACCGCGGCGAGGATCATCCCGGCCATCGTCTCCGACCACAGCTGGTCCTCCTCGGCGAAGAGGGGCAGGAAGGCGATCATCGCCGATGTCGCCAGACCCGACACCAGGCCATAGGTGGCGATCCAGTTGATCGACGTGGGAAGCTTGCCCCCGGCGAGCACCGTCGTGCGCGATTCGCGCCTCTCGGCATCCCTGCGCCCGATCATCCCGATGAGACCGCCGAGAGGCAGCGCGAGGAAGATCAGCACCGCCATCCGCCAGTCCCACCAGACCGCGAAGACCGGCAGCAGGAGGCCGCCGAGGAAGATCCCGACCTGCACCCCGGATTGCTTCACACCCGTGACCACGCCCCGGGACCCCACGGCCACGTTGTCGGCGATCAGCGCATTGGTCGACGGATTGCCCCATCCGTTGGGAAACCCGCCGAGCAGCGCCGCCCCGATCAGCACCGCGTACGTGGGGCTGAAGGCGATGGCGATGAGGGTGACGGCTCCGGCGAGCATCGTGAACGTGGTGGAACGGACCGCGCCGAGACGGTCGGTGAGCCTCCCGCAGACCGGAGACAGCAGTGCTCCCACGAGGCCGAAGGCGGTGACCAGCAAACCGAGCTGGGCGCGACTGATGTCGAATTCCGAGATCAGCGAGGCGGCGAGGACGCTGAAGATGACTATCGGAAAGGTGGTGGTCGCCATCGTGGCCGCGGAGACGACGCCCAAGCCCCACCGGGAGACTGACCGCATCAGCGGGACGGTACCCTGCTTCAGATGGTCGAGCCGTCCCTCGTCGGGCGGGAGAAGACGAACCAGAGCGCATAGACGCCCACCGCGACGAGAATCAGCCGGACCCAAGCCAGATCGGTCAGAAAGGCCCCGGAGACGAGGAGTGAGGTGGTGATCCCGACCGCGGCCGCCCACTTCATCCGCATCGTCAACCCGTGATCCCTATAGCCGCGGATGACCTTCCCGAAGTAGCGATGGTTGAGCATCCAGCTGTACATCTTGTCCGACGACATCGAGAAGAAGAATGCCGCCAGGAGGATCAGGTCGAAGGTGGGAATGCCGGGGAGATAGCTGAGCGGGATCAGTGCCAGACAGAGCATTCCGAGGACGAAGAAGAACGCCCTGGCGATGGGGCTGCGCGCTTTGCGCGGTGCTGATGCCTTGACGGTTTCAGCCATCGCCGTGGCAAAGTATCGACCGTGGTTGCCGACGGCGAGTCGGGAAATAGGGTCGATAAGGTTCGCGCCAGAAGACAAGGAGACGACCGGTGCCCATCGCCACACCTGACAAGTACC
The DNA here is from genome assembly GCA_964645875.1 of uncultured Acidimicrobiaceae bacterium. Classification (GTDB taxonomy): domain Bacteria; phylum Actinomycetota; class Acidimicrobiia; order Spongiisociales; family ZC4RG35; genus JANQRA01. The sequence continues at coordinate 2,593 of CAZYCX010000051.1, read as the reverse complement.
GCGAGATGCTCGATAGCGCCAGGGAGGGCCAGTACGCGCTGGCCGCGATCAACACCACCTCGTCCTCGACGATCCTCGCCGCCCTCGAGGGCTTCTCGGAAGCGGAGTCCGACGGGATAGTCCAGTTCTCCTACGGGGCCGGGGAGTTCGCTTCGGGACAGTCGAACAAGGACATGGCCCTGGGCGCGCGCGCCCTGGCGGAGTTCGCCCACGTCGTGGCGCCGCAATATCCGGCGAACATCGCCCTCCACACCGACCACTGCCCGGCCGACCGAGTCGACGGCTTCGTCCGTCCCCTGCTGGAGGTGAGCCGGGAACGAGCCGACTCCGGACGAGGGCCTCTCTTCCAGAGCCACATGCTCGACGCGTCCGACCTCCCCATGGAGGAGAACCTGGCCCTGGCCGACGAGCTGCTGGAGAAGTGTGCTGCTCTCGACATCATCCTCGAACTGGAGATCGGCATCGTCGGAGGAGTCGAGGACGCCACCGACCACTCCGACGTCGACCGGTCGAAGCTGTACACCTCACCCGGCGACATGGTCAGAGTGTCCGAGGTCCTCGGCACGTTCGACCGCGGCCGCTACCTGCTCGCCGCCGTGTTCGGCAACGTCCACGGGGTGTACAAGCCGGGTTCGGTCAAGCTCGACCCCACCATCCTCTGGGAGGGCCAGAAGGCGGTCGCGGACCGATTCGGTGATGAGGCGCGCCACTATCTGGTCTTCCATGGCGGAAGCGGATCGACGCTCGAGGAGATCCACGAGACCCTCGGCTACGGCGTCATCAAGATGAACATCGACACCGACTGCCAGTACGCGTACACCCGGCCGATAGTGGATCACATGTTGTCCAACTACGACGGGGTGCTCAAGGTCGATGGAGAGGTGGGGAACAAGAAGGTCTATGACCCCCGCTCGTACATGAAGAAAGCCGAGGGAGGGATGGCCGCCAGGGTGGTGGAGGCCTGCCAGATGCTGAGATCGGCGGGGAACACCATCGGCTGAGATGGACACCAGACATCGCACCTGGGCGACGTCGGAACGGTTCGTCCCCAAGACCTTCATCAGACCGTTCGTCCGCTTCAGCCGTATCGAGGCGTCTTCGGGCATCGTTCTGCTGTTCGCAGCGGTAGCCGCACTCGTCTGGGCCAACAGCATCTGGTCGGACACATACTTCTCACTGTTCCAGGAGCGGCTCACCATCGACTTCTCCGGGTTCCACTTCGATGAATCCGTCCTCCATCTGATCAACGACGGGCTCATGGCCATCTTCTTCTTCGTGGTCGGGCTGGAGATCAAGCGAGAGTTGGTCCGGGGAGACTTGCGCGACCCGAAGGCGGCCGCCCTCCCGGTGCTCGCCGCGCTCGGGGGGATGGCCGTGCCGGCCCTCTTCTACCTCTCTCTCAACTGGGGCACCGACGCGGTTCATGGATGGGGGATCCCGATGGCGACCGACATCGCTTTCGCCATCGGGATCGTTGCCCTTCTCGGCTCCCGGGTCCCCTCGGGCGCGAAACTGTTTCTGCTCGCCGTCGCCATCGCCGACGACATCGGGGCGATCACGGTCATCGCCCTCTTCTACACCTCAGACCTGAACACCGGATACCTGGCTGCCGCGGTGACCGGCCTGGTGTCGATCTGGATCGCGGGGCGGATCAACGTGAGGGCCATGTGGTTCTACGTGCCGATGGCCTTCGTGATCTGGTATCTGACCTACCGATCGGGCATCCACGCCACACTGGCCGGCGTCGCCCTCGGTTTCCTGACCCCGGCCAACCCCCTCTACCACCCGGGGGACTTCGACCGGCGCGCCCGTGCCATCCTCGACCATTACCCCCACGCCGTCCTCGACCGACATGCCCAGGAGCACGCCGACCACGAGACGCTGCTGCTCTCCGAGATCGCCCACGAGGCGGTGTCTCCACTGAATCGCATGGAGCGCCGCCTGGTTGGTTTGAGCTCTTTCGTGATCGTCCCCCTGTTCGCGCTGGCCAACGCCGGCATCGACTTCCGCAATCTCGACGTCGGCGACGCCTTGACCTCCCCGATCTCGATCGGTGTCGCTGGAGGCCTCATCCTCGGCAAAGTGGTCGGAATCTCCTCCGCCTCCTTCGGCGCGGTGCGTCTCGGTGTGGGGAGGCTCCCGCCGGACACCAGCTGGCCCCAGGTGGTGGGGCTATCGGCGGTCGCCGGAATCGGTTTCACCGTCTCTCTGTTCGTCACCGGGCTCGCCTTCGCCGACCCTGCAGTGGCCGGACTCGCCAAGATGGGAATTTTCTCGGGCTCGGTGGTCGCTGGCATCATTGGATCGATCATCTTGATAAAGACACGAACCAGGGGTGAGTGATGACCGAACCAACACCGACCATCGTCTGTGTCGAGTGCGGGGGCACCGCACACTTGCTCAGCTACCTCCCGCCCGACGAGCCACTCGAGGAGGGGTTCCCGATCGCCTACCGCTGCTCGGACTGCATGGAGCGTTTCGACGTCGTCTGGGAGGGAGACTCGGAATAGGCGGCCCACGCGGTCGTGGGCGGGCGGGGCCGTCTCTCGTCCGTGCTGCAATCCGTCGCGATAAACGCCACGCGATGCAGCGC
>CAZYCX010000050.1:14862-18475 GCA_964645875.1 uncultured Acidimicrobiaceae bacterium | reverse complement strand
GCCGCGCGAGAAACACATCGTCTCGGAGACTCTCAGTGGAAGTCGGCTGACCATAGAGCAGACGCCCCAGTGACCTTCCGGAGCCTCCTCCGCACTTCCCCGAACGGACGCTTCTCCGGCCTGCCTCTAGGGCGTCTGCCTGAGTCGGAATGTACGCCGATGCAAACCCGATATCAACGACCCCGTCATGAGATGTGGTGAGCGTCATATATCGTCACATATCGCAGACGGATCCAGACGAGACGGTTACCAACAGCATTCGACGTTTTCCACAGGGTTTGTCCACAGGGGCATGTTCACAAGTTTCTAGGGCGATTTTTCGCGACCCGGGAACGCGGCGCGCACCATGGGGCGGAACGCCAGCTCGATCGTGTCGTAGACCTCGCCCAGAACCCGGTCGAGCTCTTCGATAGTGACCGACTCGGCGGCGATGCGTCCCCGGAGGACGACGGCGTTCTCGGTGTCGAGGGCGAAGAAGCATCGCCAGGCGCGGGCATTGCGCACCAGGGCCTGCCGGTGGACCTCGGCGGGGGCGGTTGGCTCGGGCAAGACGTACGCCTCGAACTGGAGGCTCCGCTCCCCGATGTCGAACCAGACCGTCGTGGCGTCCCGGGTCTCCTGGCGCATCCGAACCGCCCAACGGCCGTCGACCTCTTCGGCGTACTCGACCGAGCCCTCCTCGTCTTCCAGCCAGAGACGAATCCGCTCTTCGAGCACAGCCCTCACGCCGGCTCCAATCGCAGGCGCGGCTCATAACTCCCCACGGGGGCTCCGCCGCCCAAGACCGGTGGGTGCAGCACGGGCTGGAGGGCGTCGAGGGCGGCGACGGTCAGACAGCCGAGCTGTTCCAGGGCAGACACCGCCGCTACCCCGGCGACGGTGCCGAGGCCGTCCCAGCTCTTGACCGCGATGCCGAGGCGGTCTTCGACCGCGACCCCGAGACATCCGGCGGCACCACCCTTCGCCGCCGAATTGGTGGCGATGGCGATCTCGGTATCTCCCGCACCGTTCCCGCCGACGAGTGCCGGGTAGCGGTGCATCGCGGTGAAGGCTCCCTGCAACCGGGGTTCGGTCGCCAACCGGGCGAACAACAGAGCCATCGCTCGGGCGGTGGTCCGCAGGACCGGGGCGCCGCATCCGTCGATTCCCACCGGCTCGGCGGGGTACTCCCCCAACTCGGAGAGGAAATCGATGATCTCTCGCTGCAGCGGGTGATCCGGTGAGAGGTATGTCTCCGTCGGCCATCCAGAAGCCACACATGCGCGGAGGAATGCAGCGTGCTTACCCGAGCAGTTGTGCCATATCCTCCGTTTGCCGGAAGCGCCGGAGGCCATCGCCATCTCCCGGGCGGCGTTTCCCAACGGCCAGTCGGGCGGGCACCCCAGAGCCGCCTCGCCGAGACCCGCTTGCTCGAGCATCGACTCGACCAAGGCGATGTGGACCGGGAATCCCCGATGTGAGGCGCAACCCATCGCCATCTGGAGAGGGGTGAGCCCGGCCCCCGCCTCCTGGGAGATCGTGGCCTGAAACGGCTTGGCGGAGGAGCGGATGTAGAAGGGGCGGTCGATGTCACCCCATGACGCCACCACGGAGCCGTCACGGCCCACCACGGCCACGGCACCTTCGTGTGAGGTTTCGGCGAGGCCCGATCTGACCTGTTCAGCCAGCAAGGTCAGCCGCTGACCTGAGCCTCGTCCTGCTGGCTCCGGTACCTGGAGACCATCTCGTCCTGGAGCGTGTCGATCACCTGATGGAGCTCTCGGCGCTGACCGGAAAGCTGGGTCTCCACCTCGCGGAGACGCTCGATCGCCTCGAAGATCTCTTCGTCGGTGAGCTCGGGGAGACTGGCGAGGACACCGTCGTCCATGATCTTGTCGATGAGTCGCCGACCCGTAACCGAGGGAAGGGGCGGCATGGTCTCGATGTGCTTCAGGGCAGGCTCGGTCCCAAGGACCATCCCCTTGGCGAGGATGTCGGGAAGCGCCTCCAGGATCGAACGCTCCTCCTCCCCTCGACGTCGTCTCTGCTCGAAGTCGAGGAGATCCATGCGGCCGTGGAGGAGCCGTCGGTAATAGGAGATCTGGGCCTCCACGTCGGTTGCGGTGTCACGACGACGTCGCACCTCGGCCAGATCCAGCTCCGAGAGCCCTTCCAGGTACTGGGGCTCGAGGACGATGTCGATACGGCGGCGCTTGTCGGTCACGCCCCGCAGGTTAGTAACAGGCCGCTCGCACCGTGGGATAAGGGTTGACGGGCCCTCCACCGCCCGGCCTGATCTCGAAGTGGAGGTGGGGACTGGTCCCCCGGGCGTTCCCCGAGTTGCCGTTGTAGCCCACGACCTCACCCTGCGCGACCTGCTTGCTTCCCGAGAACGCGAAGCTGTCGAGGTGGGCGTAGTAGTAGGTGAAGCCGGTATCGGCGCGCAGGTGCATGGTCAGCCCCCCGAGACGGTTGCTGGAAGTCCGGGCGGTCCCCGCCTGGACGGCGTACATCGGCTCACCGCGGGCGGCGAACATGTCGACCCCCTTGTGGGATCGCCCGCCCGGGCGGGGAAAACCCCACGAGTCGATGAACGAGGTCCGTCCCGGCGTGAACGGGCAGATGAACGAACCCACCTGGATCGATCCCCGGGCCCGCTGCGCTTCTCGCTGCCTTCTCTCTTCTTGTTCCCGCTCGTATTGGGCGGTCATTTGCTTGCAGCGGTCACTGAGCTTGGCGTACGCGGCTTGTTCCGCCTCCATGGCCCCCTGCTGGCGGTTGAGGATGTCCAGGGACTGGGCCTCGGCTGCGCTGAGCTCGTCGTGGACGGTGTCGAGGTCCGCCTGATACCGGGTGAGCTCTCCCTTGGCGGCGACGATGTCGTTGATCGACCGTTGTCCACCGAGGGTGGCGGAGTTGAGGAACTCCGAGGTAGTCATCACCTGGTCCACCGACGACGCCGAGAGGATGATCCCGGGGTTGTTGAACCCTCCCATCATGTACATCTGGACGGCTTGCTCCTCCAACTGGTCCTGGACCCGCTCGTAGTCCGACGAGTGCGAGTCCACCGATGCCTGGATCCGGCCCTGCTTGTACTCGAGGCGCTCCACTTCGTTGAGAGCCGCCTCGTAGTCGAGGGCCGCCTCCTCGAACGCCGTCTGGGCGGCCCGGTAGGCGGCCAACTGATCCTGGGAGTCCCGACACGCCTCGTCCACCTGGGATCTCGTGACAGCACCGGAGACCATCGGAAAGAGTGATCCGACCAGTGCCACGAGGGAGATGACGATCAAGACGCGTCCTGGCGTCTTCGAGGCAGCCATTGGCCCGAAATGCTAACCACAGCACGGGGCTTGTTGAAGTCAGTGGGAGCGTGCGTCGCGCCGCCCCCCGACACGAGTCGGTGCCGCTCCCCTACTCCTCGCCCGCCCGGTAGACCCTCATCTCCACCCGTTCCAATGTGACCAGCCCGTCGCCCATCATCTCGTCGAGCACGGGAAGCACGGCGTCGATTTCGCTCCGCCGAGTCGACGCACTGGATCACGATCGGAAGGTCTTAGCCGGCTCGACTTCCCATCCCCGGGCCGGCAGGCGACGACTCCGCGTCAGAGGACGAGGCGGATCAACGGGAAGTAGA
>CAZYCX010000050.1:0-14762 GCA_964645875.1 uncultured Acidimicrobiaceae bacterium | reverse complement strand
GGCCGGCAGGCGACGACTCCGCGTCAGAGGACGAGGCGGATCAACGGGAAGTAGACGGCGGCGGCCAGAACCACACCGTCGAGCGAGGGGACGAAGCCGGGAGGGCGCTCGGTGAGCATGACCCCGCCGGTCCGCAGCATCGAGGACAGACCCTGGCCGGCAACGAGAGCCACTGCGATCCCGACCCCGACGAGGAGATACCCGACGATGTCGAGATCCCACAGCGATGCCGCAGCCAGAGCGGCCAGCACCGAGGCGATCGCCGTGGTCGAGAACCGGTCGAGGAACGGAATCGCCGGGAGACGACCCACCAGGGCCCCCAGTGCAACCCCGGCGATGACCGCAACCAGGAAGACGTCGATCGCCTGGGGGTCGGGGGTGAACGACGAGCGGGTGAGGATGAGTGAAGCGGCCGCGAGCGCACCCATCAGCCCTACCAGGAACGTCGGAGCGAACACCTCCACCGGCCGGTAGGCGGGGAAGGCCACGGCCCAGCCCAGGACGACGGCCACCGCCAGGGCTACCGAGAGCCCGTAGCCGGTGGGTCCGAGGATGTGGGCCGCCAGGGTCGACATGGCCACTGCAGCGGCCACCGCAAGGGGAGCGAAATGCCGCCCGCGCGACGTGAAGGAGTTACGGACGTCCACCGCCCAACCCGCCAACACCGCCACCAGGGCCGCGGCCCAGATCGGTTGCTCCTGGAGGTTGGCGACCACCGCGACGACGGCGACGGCCAGCGGGAGGAAACCGGCCAGATCCGACGGCGCGATGGCGGCCGGTTGACTCCCACCCGACACCGGGGGGAGGATGACGACCTCGTCGTCCACGCCGACCGGTTCCGACGCCTCGGCTTCCTGACCGTTGACCCACACTCGGGCGGTCTCGATGGCACGGGCGAAGTCCGGGCCGAACTCGTCGCTGGCGGCTTCCACCACGGCACCTACCGTGTCGGCGGGCACGTCGAGCCGCGATGTCCCTGCGATCTCGCGGAGGCTGGCGAACAATCGGAGCTTGGCCATGGGCCCAGGGTAAATCGTCACGTGCCCGCGATGCGGTGTCTGGCCTACGCTACAGATCGATGGACGGACAGGTGATCGTCGCCGTCGACATACCTCTGGCCGGCGACGACAGGCACAAGAACTGGGCGAAAGTCGTCGACAACGTCGACAACTCGAAATCCTCCGGGTGGGCATTCGACGGTTCTTTCGTCGCCGCCGGGGGCATTCAGGACGTGCCGGCCGGGTCGGTGCTCCTGGTCTACGGGGAGAGAGGATCGCGGGGAAACCCGCAGAGCCTGGCGAAGGTGTACACCGTGAACGCCGACGCCACCCTCACCCTGGAGGCCGAGGCGAAGGGCCCGGCCTGGGCGCGAACCGTGCGCGACCCGATCGAACGTCTGCTCGGGATGGAGAGGAAGCTGCTGGATCTCTCTCATCTGCCGGACCTGGTCCTGGCCGATGAGCTCGAGAAGAGAGGATGGAGGGTCGAGAAACCATGAAGGCGATACTGGTGCGAGAGTCCGGCGGGGCCGACAAACTCCTCTTCGAAGAGGTGGACGAGCCCACTCCCGGCGACGGCGAATTGCTGGTCCATGTGGAGTCGGCCGGAGTCAACTTCATCGACACCTACCACCGTGAAGGGCTCTACCCGCTCGACCTGCCGTTCACCCCGGGCCTGGAAGGGGCCGGGACGGTCACCGCCATGGGTGACGACGTCCACGGTTTCGAGGTCGGTGACCGGGTGGCCTGGACGAACGTCCTGGGGAGCTACGCCCAACGACACGTGGTTCCCGCCGATAAGGCGATCCTCGTCCCCGATGGGGTGGAGACCGACATGGCCGCAGCCGTGCTGCTCCAGGGGATCACCGCCCACTATCTGGCCCACTCCACCTTTCCCCTCTCCGAGGGAGACGACTGTCTGATCCACGCCGGAGCCGGCGGAGTCGGGCTGTTGCTCACTCAGATCGCCAAGAAGCGCGGTGCTCATGTCATCACCACCGTCGGCTCGGACGAGAAGGCGGAGTTGAGTCGCGGGGCAGGGGCCGACGCTGTCATCGTCTACACCGAGGTGGGCTTCAAGGACGAGATCGAGACCCGTTACGGGCCGAAGCCTCTCGACGTCGTCTACGACGGTGTCGGGGCGAGCACCTTCGACGACGGGCTCGATCTGCTCCGCCCCCGCGGCATGATGGTCACGTTCGGGAACGCATCAGGTCCGGTCCCGAAGATCTCACCATTGCTGCTCGCCGAGAAGGGCTCGCTGTTTCTCACCCGACCGACAATGGCGCATTACATTCGCGCCCCCGAGGAGTTGATGGGGCGGGTGACCGACCTGTTCGACTGGATGGCGGAGGGGAGCCTCGACGTCCGCATCGGCGCGAAATACCCAATGGAAGAGGCGGCAGACGCGCATCGGGCGTTGGAAGGGCGGGAGACCACCGGAAAGGTGCTCCTCCACCACCCCTGACGCTCAGCTACTCCGGGCTACCTCCTCGAGGGCGGCGGCCACGGTGGCCACGTCCTCGAGATGGGCCTGGAAGGTGGCAGACTCGAAAACCCTCAAAGCTGGCATCTCGTCGGTGAGCCGGTCGACGATGTCATCGTCGACATGGCCCTCGGTACTCCACACATACACCGTCGGCACCGTGATCTGATCGAGGTTGGCGGAGGCCAGGGCCGCGTCCCTGGTACTCCTGAATGCATGGAACGAGTCGGTGGTCCGCTCCACGTCGATGATCACCGAGCGCACCGCGATCTGGTCTCCCGTCGGGCACCACCCTCCCTCGGCGCAATACGGCGCCCAGTTCTCGAGTGCGAATCTCCCACCGGTCTCCCAGGTGAAGGTGGCGGCCTTTCCCAGCCAGGGCAGGCTCTGCAGGCTGACCGGGAACCTCGGAGCCGTCCAGAAGTCGACGTCGACCATCACCAAGACCGCCACGAGATGGGGGTAGGTCAGTGCGAGCTCGGCCCCGACCTCTCCTCCCAGCCCGATGCCGACGATGGGCACCGGGCCGCCGAAACGCTCCTCCAGCACCGGGGCGAGGCGGTCGGCCATGCCGGCAACGGTTTGGTGCGCACCTTCGAGCGGCATACGCGTGGAGTAGCCGAAGCCGGGGAGGTCGATGCGGACACCATGGTAGGCATCGCCGAGACCGGCGGAGAGATCGGCGAGGGTCAACCCCCCGGTGATGTCGTCGTCGTGGAGGATCACCACCGGGTCGGGCCCCCCTTCGTCGACGCGCACGTTGGTGACGAACCCTCCGATGACCGTGGGGTCTTCGAGGTCGAGGGTCACCGGCCGCAGGTCCTCGCTGAGATCGGCTGCCTGATTGGTCGCCGCGGTGTACACGGCGACACCGGCACCGGCGGCGAAGACGAGCAACGTGATGAAGCGCGCCGCCACTCGGCTGGGTTTCTCGGTCTTCGGTGGTGGCTCCAGGCCTCTCATCTGATCATCACGATGTGGACGGTTCTCGGCCCGTGCACGCCGAGATTGAGCTGTAGTTCGATGTCTCCGGTCCTGCTCGGACCGGTGACCACCACCAGATTCGTCGTCTCAGCCACCAATTCCGGGTTTTTCTCCGCCCAGGAGGCCAACGTCCACTCGACGGAAGTCACTTCGAGGAGGGCGATGTGCACGTCCGGGATGAGACTGGCCATGCGCGGACGCCCCTCACCGTGCATCAGCACCAGGCTCCCGCTCTCGGCCAGGGCGGCATGTGCTCCGGTGACACCCACGTCGAGGTCACGATAGGACAGGTTGTGCTCGCCCCGGCCATCGTCGGGCACCCGGTGATCGATTCGCCTCAGCCCGGCCGACTGCAGCGTGGCCGCCACTCCGCTCGCTGGGAGGTCGTCCCACGTCACGAAAGTCTCTGCGTCATGGCCCCCCGCGATGGCGGACACCGCGCGGGGAGCGCCATGACGGCTGACCGGTCCGTGGATGACGGCATTGACCGCCTGGGCCCGTGCCCGGAACAGATCGAGGAGGTCGACGCCATCTGGCTCCTGTAGAGAGCCGGCGACCGTGGGAGGGCGGGGCAGCCTCGAGGTCAGGGATGCCCGACCGACGCGGGTGAGGAACACGTCACGTTCCACGATGCGACCTCCACCAGTCGTTGAAGGACTCCCGGGCAGGACGTCGCATGTCACGGCCCCGTGTCCAGCCGCGCCCCGGCCCGGGCAACCGCCGTATCCAGCCGCGCGTGGAGATGAGGCCGCCGAGCCGTGAGGCCCACTTCTTCGCCCGTGACCATCGTTTTGGATCCACACTCGTCCTGGCATATCGCGACATGCCCCTCTCGAGCCATCCGGGAAGACGTCCCTCTGCGGCGGCCTGCTCCCTGAGCCCGAGCAGCATCTTCGGGATCTGGATGCGCACCGGGCAAACCTCTTCACATGCGCCACAGAGCGTCGAGGCGTAGGGAAGATCCCACCATGGGTCCATGCCGAGCAAGCCCGGGGTGACGATCGAGCCCACCGGCCCGGAGTAGACGGTGCCGTAGGCGTGGCCACCGGCAGTGCGGAACACCGGGCACACGTTGAGGCAGGCCCCGCATCGGATGCAGGCGAGGATCTCGGCCGTCTCCCCGGCGAGGATCCGGGTGCGTCCGTTGTCGATGACGATGACGTGGACCTCTTCGGGGCCATCGGGATCCCCCTCGCGTCGCGGCCCGGTGATCACGTTGGTGTAGACCGAGAGACGTTGCCCGGTTGCCGATCGAGCCAGGGTCTCGAGGACGACGGCGGCGTCTGTCCACCGGGAGACGATTCGCTCCATGCCCATGAGGGCGATGTGCAGCCGCGGAGCGGTGGTGATGAGCCGACCGTTGCCCTCATTGGTCACCAACACGAGCGACCCGGACTCGGCCACGGCCATGTTGACCCCGGAGATGCCGGCGTCGGCGCGCAGGAACGCATCGCGGAGATGGATCCGGGCGATCCGGTTCAGCTCGAAGGGGTCGCTGGTGTACGGGACTCCCAGTTTCTCGGTGAACAGACGACCCACGTCCTCTCTGGTCATGTGGAGGACCGGGGCGATGATGTGCGACGGCGTGTCACCGGCGAGTTGGGCGATGAACTCGCCGAGGTCGGTTTCGACGACGTCGAAACCGAGGGACTCGAGATGCTGATTGATCTCGATCTCCTCGGAGACCATCGACTTGGACTTGACCACGAGGCGGGCGTTCGCCTCGGCGAGAATCCGGGCCGTGATCTCCCGCGCCTCGATGGCGTCGGCTGCCCAATGGACCCGCCCGCCGGCTGTCTCCAACTGATCGGCGAATCGGGCGAGGAGACGGTCGAGGTGCTCGAGCGAATGGAGCCTGACTGCGCGGGCCCGGTCGCGCAGTTCCTCGATCTGTGGGAACTCATCCATCGACTGTTCACGCAATGCGACGAAGTTGCGGACGCCGCGAGCAACCGCATCGGCTTCATGGGTGCCGATCAAGGCTTCGGCGCGGGAGAGAAAGGTGACGGGCTGGGTCACGAGTCGTCGCCGATGAGCTGCGCGATGTGCTTGACCGCCACTGGCGAACCGCGACGTCGCAGCCCGCCCTCGATGTGCAGCAGGCAGGAGATGTCCGAGCCCACGACGGTGTCCGCCCCCGACGCCTCGATCTGGTCGAGCTTCACGTCCATGATCGCTTCGGAGACGGCAGGCATCTCCACAGAGAAGAAGCCCCCGAACCCGCAGCAGTCACGCGCCCCGTCGAGGTCGGCGCGTTCGACGTCCTCGAGGAGCCAATCTGCCTGGTGGTCCAGACCCATCTCACGCAGCCCGTGACATGAGTAGTGGTAGGCGATGGTGCAGTCATCACAGGAGGCGGTGACCTCGGTTTCGAGCTCATCGACGAGGAAGGCGGTCAGCTCCCGGATCCTCGACGCGACCCGGCCGGCCTGTTCGGTCCGGTCGGTGGTGTCGAAGAGGCCGTGGTAATGGCGGGCGATCATCGCCGCGCATGAGCCCGAAGGGATCACGACCCGGCCCTCGGTGGCGTCGAGCACGTCGAGGGTGTGGGCGGCCATCACCCGGGCATCGTCGACGAGCCCGACGTTGAAGGCAGGCTGGCCGCAACATCCCTGCTCGGGAGGAAACTCGACGACACACCCGGCCTTCTCGAGCGCGTCCACCGTGGCCCGGCCAACCTCGGGAGCGAGGGAATCGACCAGGCAGGTGACGAACAGCTGGACCTTCGGCCCCTCCATAGGGCGAGGTTATTCCCTGCGCTCGTCCACCCGGGTCAATGCATCGAGATAGCGGTCGACCATCTGGATGTACTTCTTGACATCGTCGGCGAACTCCGAGCTCAAGGCACGGTGACGGCTCCTGACCGCGAGAGCGGCGAACTTGGCGCCACGTAGATAGTTGGCCAGGCCGTCGAGTGGAATCGCCCTTTCCCCCGGCTCCGCCTCACCGATCTCTGGCGCCGGCTGGGTGGTCGGTGAAATGTCGAGGGCGCCCAGACGGTCGAGAAGCTCATCCTCTTCGGGCCGGTCCGCGTAATCACGCCCCACCACCGACCAGACCACCTCGCCGTCAGGCGCGATGAGGAGGGCACCGTTGCGGGCTATCTCTCGCGGGTCCTTCTCGTCGGCGAACCCGAGCGGGGCGATGGCCCGGTCGCGGCCCGGGTCGGAGAGGATCGGGAACGGGAGGGCCAGCTTCTCGACTACCGCCGCGTTCATCGCGTGGGTGTCGGCGCTGATCCCGAACACCCGGCCTCCGCGGTCGAGGAACTCCCCATGCCGGTTTGCCATGACGGCCAACTGGCCGTGGCAATAACTTCAGAAGTCCCCTCTGTGGAACGTGAGCACCACCCCGGCATCGAGATGGTCGGAGAGGGTCCATGGCCCACCGGCGGTGTCGGTGACGGTGAAGTCCAATGTCATGCGTCGCTCTTCCTGTCTGAGTGGGGAGTCATTCTGGCGCGAAGCATTAGCGTGCCGCGGCCATGTTCATCTCCGTGAGCGGCAAGAACCTGCGCCGCCGCATGATCCAACTCAACATCGGTCTGGTGCTGTTCGGGCTGGGCATCGCCCTGATGTTGCAGTCCGAGCTGGGACTGCCTCCCTGGGACGTCCTCCATCAGGGGCTCACCGAACAGTTCGGTCTCACCGTGGGAATCTGGTCGATCATCATCTCATTCGTCGTCCTCCTGCTGTGGCTGCCACTGCGGGAGCGCTACGGGATCGGCACCATTCTCAATGCCATCATCATCGGAGTGGTCATCGACCTCAGCGTCCTGGTCATCCCGCGCCCACCCAACATATGGCTCGACTCAGTCATGCTGGCGGCGGGGATCGTCCTCATCGGCTTGGCATCCGGCATGTACATCGGAGCGAATCTGGGGCCAGGGCCACGCGACGGCTTGATGACCGCAATCGCCCGTCGCGGCCCGTCGATCCGGGTCACCCGCTGGGGTCTCGAGATCGTGGTGCTGATAACGGGATTCCTGATGGGTGGGACTTTCGGTGTCGGGACCATCGCTTTCGCCGCCCTCATCGGTCCCATCGTCCAGTTCTTCCTCCCCCGCTGGAGCGTCGACACCGGTCGGCCGGAGGACGCCTGGGATCACCCGGCGCGGTGATCCGAGACCGTTCTGGGAAGATCCATGGACACACAGTGTCGGTAGATCTTCACAAAACGGTTTGAGGACTCCTTGAGCATCGTCTGAGGACCTCATGACGTCGGGCGCGACACAGTGGTGGTCATGGTTCACCAAGGAGGTAACTCATGATCAAGAAGATGCTCGGAGTGTTCACGTCGATCGTCGCCGCTCTGATGGTGGTCGGTGTGGCCTGGGCGGGTGGTGACGACAGCACCTCGACGTCGATCACCGCCGCATCCGACACGTCGGCCACTGTCGCGGCTGACGTCTCCACACCGTCGACCGCGGTGACGATTCCCGACTCGTCCACGTCGACGAGCGTGAAGGCCTCGACTTCAACGAGCACCAACGCGTCGACCTCGACCAGCATCGCCGGAACCACTTCGACGAGCGCTGCAGGCAACTCGACCACCTCGACATCGATCGGCTTCTCGACCTCGACGAGCGTCGACGACAGTGACGCCAGACAGGTCCCGGACGGTGTGAGCACCCACCTGATCCCTGGAGTCGGGACCGTCACCCTCGAGGTGAACTCCGGCCATCTCGTCCTGGTGTCCGTCTCCGCTCCCGGATGGAAGGTGGAGCGAAACAAGATCGAGCCCGACCGCATCGAGCTCGAATTCACCTCCGGTCTCAAGGCGGAGGCCGAGTTCGAGGCTCGGCTGAAGAACGGCCGGGTCGAGGTCGAGATCGAGGTCGAGCTCGGCTGAGCCGCCTCGACGTCAGCCGAAACTGACCCGCACGACCGCCCCGCCCCCGGGGCGGTCGTGCGCGTCCACGGTTCCCGCGGTTGCCGAGACGGTCTTGCGCACGATGTCGAGGCCGAGCCCGGTCGAGCCCGACCCGCTGACCCCGCGTTCGACCTGCGGCCGTCCTCCGAATCCCGGTCCTCGATCGGCCACTTCGAACCATGGAGCCGGAGTCGCCCCGGTGCGGACGGTGAAGGCCGTGCCGGACGGGGTGTGGGCGAAGACGTTTCCGACGATGGTGTCGACCATCACTCCCAGGTCTTCGGAGCTCAACGGAACCCGGGCCCCGGCGGCGGCAAGAGTGGGAGTCAGATCGCGGTCCTGCTCTTCGGCGAGGACGCTCCAGAAGGTGACCCGATCAGACACCACCCGGTCGAGGTCGCACTCTCCGGGCTCCCGCGCCGCCCTCGACCGTGCCAGGTCGATCACCTGGTTCATGGCGTGCTCGAGCCGGTCGACCTGGCCGACCATCGCCTTCCGCTCCTCCTCGTCGCCCAGCGCCTCGGCCTGGAGACGCAATGAGGTGAGGGGCGTGCGCAGGCGATGGGAGAGGTCGGCAGCACTCTCCCTTTCCTCGGCCAGCAGCTGGTCGAGCCGCTCGGCGAGGTAGTTGAACGCCTCGCCGGTCTCTCGTAGCTCCTCGGGGTCGGTGGGCTCGACCCGGGCGCTCAGGTCGCCCTCTGCGAGCCGATGGGCCGACCTGGCCAGGTCGCCGATAGGGGTGGTGAGGCTCCCGCCGAGACGGTCTGCGATCCAGACCGCCAGGCCGATGAGAGCCAGGGCGAGCAGCCCGAGCAGGGCCCACGCCGTCATCACCCCCGAAGTGAGCTCAGCGCTGGTCACGAACGAGTCGACCACGGAGACACCGGACGGGCCGACCACGGGGAGGGCGATCTCCCAGCCCCCTGCCACGTCGTCGGCCACGGTGGATTGGGACTCGGCCGCCACCGCTGCCAGCGAGCCCTGTCCCTAGCGCCGCTCACCGAGGACTTCGTCGTCGAGCACGACGATGGTGCCTTCGGGAAGGTCCCCGATGGCCGAGGCCACGGCATCGTTGCCGTCGCCCACGGCCGAGGCGAGGGCAACCAGCCCTGCCACCGACCGGGCGTCCCGTTCGGCCGCCACCTTGGCGCTGTCCACGGCCTGTCTGCGGACCAGTAGCCCGAGCGGCACGACGAACGCCACCACGACGAGCACCGTCGTGGCCAGGCTGAGCAGGACGAGTCGGCGTCTCACTGCCCGGGGTCGACCAGCTTGACCCCGACGCCATGGACCGTGTGGATGTACCGGGGCTGCTGGGCGGTCTCACCGAGCTTCTTGCGCAGCCAGGAGATGTGGACGTCGACGGTGTGGTCGGACCCGCCGTATGGCTCGCGCCACACCTCGGCGAGCAGCTCGCGTTTGGTCATCACCTCACCGGCACGCTCGACGAGGACACGGAGCATGTCGAACTCCTTGGGGCTGAGGTCGAGGGTCTCATCGCCCAGGGTGGCGGTGCGGGCCGGGACATCGACCACCAGCTCACCGACAGTGATACGGCTCTCCTGGGTCCCACCGCCGCGGCGGCGGAGCACGGCCCTCACCCGGGCTTCGAGCTGTGTCATCGAGAAGGGCTTCACCAGATAGTCGTCGGCACCCGAGTCGAGCGTGGCGACCACCGTCTCGTCGGCTCCGCGCGCGGTGATCACGATCACCGGGACCTGGCTCACGGCGCGGATCATCCGCAGGAGCTCGGTCCCGTCGACATCGGGAAGTCCGAGGTCGAGCACCACCAGGTCGGGATTGCCCTTGACCGCCAGCTCCAGACCGTCGAGGGCGCGATCGGCGCTCTCGACGTCGTGGCCCTGCTCGGCGAGGGCGGCGGCGGCGAGCCGTCTGATCTCGACGTCGTCTTCGATGAGGACGATCCGTGGCACGGTGTGAGGTTACGACCGCCGTCGCTGTCACCTCGTCGTCTTGATGGAACCTTGAGAAGCCGTTGAACCCGCGTTGTGGATGGGCCTGGGACAATCGACACATGATCACCTGGCGCATGGCAGCCGCATGGGTCGTGGCCCTGGTCGTGGCCACCGTTCTCACCTGGCAGATCGTCGGTCTCGCCGACTCCCAGGTGGGTGAGGAGCCCGTGGCCCTGGCCCCTACCCTCACCACGCCCACCGACCACCCGGACTCGACGACCTCCACCGCCGCCGACACCAGTTCGACGGCAGCGCCGGCGCCGACCACGACGACCATCCCCGGCGCCACCACCTCCAGCTCGACGTCGTCTTCTCCGTCCACGTCGTCGTCGACTTCCACTGCCGCGTGGAGCCTCCGCACCGTGACCACGACCGGCGGTGTGGTGGTGGTTCGCTATCGCCCCGGCGAGGTCGAGCTCCAGGCGGCCACTCCGGCGCCCGGCTTCTCGGTGGAAGTCGACGATCCCGGCCCGCCCCGGGTGCGGGTCGAATTCGAGGCCGCTGACACCGACGTCCGGGTCGAGGTCCGATGGGACGACGGGAAACTCGACGTCGACGTGGACGTGAACTGACCCTCTCAGACCGCGAAAACCCAGGAACGAAACCGCTGGACTGGTCGATCACGACCGGTTTATCGTCACCCCCACTTCCCCCGGTGCATGCCGCTGACCTCTACTTCCCCAGTCGGCAGTTGATCGACGACGTCTGAACAGGCCCTTCCCGCCTGTGGAAAACTGATGGTTGACGGATGACACTCGTGTAATTACAGTGTTGAAGTCCATACAAGATCTAGTGGTCACTTCCCCACAGACCACTACATCTTGTGGTTGGAGTTGAGAATGGACACCGTCCCGATATTTCCCGGTAGGGAGGGGCGGACCCCGGTCGAGGAGGAGTACATGAGCACAGGCCTGCGGATCACCCGACGCTTCACGGAGGCCGGAACCGACCCATACAGCCAGTTCGAGTGGTCACATCGAGATTCCCGCATCACCAACCCCGACGGTTCGGTCGTGTTCGAGATGACCGACGCCGAGATCCCTGCCCAGTGGAGCCAGGTGGCGTCGGACATCATGGTGTCCAAGTACTTCCGCAAGGCCGGTGTCCCCCAGTTCGACGCCGAAGGCAACCAGATCTTCGACGAGGCGGGCGACCCCGTCACCGGGCCGGAGCGCTCCTCGAAGCAGGTGTTCGACCGTCTCGCAGGCACCTGGCGTCATTGGGGCGAGAAGAAGGGCTACTTCGCCTCGACCGACGACGCCGACGCCTTCGAAGACGAGCTCAAGTACATGCTCGCCGCCCAGATCGCCGCCCCCAACTCCCCGCAATGGTTCAACACCGGGCTCAACCACGCCTACGGCATCACCGGCCCGGCCCAGGGCTTCTGGTACGTCGACGACGAAACCGGAGAGCTGGTCGAGTCTCCCGACTCGTACAGCCGACCCGCCCCCCACGCCTGCTTCATCAACGGGGTCAGCGACGACCTGGTCAACCCGGGCGGCATCATGGATCTGTGGCTCCGCGAGGCCCGCATCTTCAAGTTCGGCTCCGGCGCCGGGTCCAACTTCTCCGCCATTCGCGCCGAGGGCGAGCTGCTCTCCGGCGGAGGCAAGTCTTCGGGCGTCATGTCATTCCTCAAAATCGGCGACCGAGCCGCTGGCGCCATCAAGTCGGGGGGCACCACCAGACGCGCCGCCAAGATGGTGATCCTCGACGTCGACCACCCCGACATCGAGACCTTCGTCGACTGGAAGAAGATCGAGGAGGAGAAGGCCAAGGTCCTCATCCAACACGGCGGCTTCCCCGCCGACTTCAACGGCGAGGCCTACGCCACCGTGTCCGGGCAGAACTCGAACAACTCGGTCCGGGTCACCTACGACTTCATCAAGGCGGTCGAAGAGGACGGCGACTGGGATCTGATCAACCGCACCGACGGCTCGGTGCGCCGGACGGTCAAGGCCCGCGAGCTGTGGAACCAGATCGCCGAGGCTGCCTGGGCATGCGCCGACCCCGGCCTCCAGTTCGACACCACCATCAACGAGTGGCACACCAGCCCGGCGGGAGGTCGGATCAACGCGTCTAACCCATGTTCCGAGTACATGTTCCTCGACGACACCGCCTGCAACCTGGCGTCGATCAACCTGGTCAAGCTGTACGACGACGCGAGTGGTGAGTTCGACATCGAGGGCTACCAGCACGCCATCCGTCTCTGGACCATCGTCCTCGAGATCTCGGTGGCCATGGCCCACTTCCCCTCGAAGGAGATCGCACAAGGGTCCTACGACTACCGGACCCTCGGGCTCGGCTACGCCAACCTCGGGTCGCTGCTGATGCGTCAGGGCATCGCCTACGACTCCGAAGAGGGCCGCGCCATCGCCGGGGCGATGACGTCGGTGCTCACCGGGTACTCGTACGCCACCTCCGCCGAGATCGCAGAAGTCACCGGACCGTTCCCCAGGTTCTCCGAGAACCGGGATGCGATGCTGCGGGTGATCCGCAACCACCGGGTAGCCGCCTATGACGGAGACGACTACGACAGCATCTCGACCACCGTCATGGGCATCGACGCCGACGCGTGCCCCGACGACCTGCTCCAGGCGGCCAGGGCCTCATGGGACCTGGCTCTCGAGCGGGGCGAGAAGCACGGCTACCGCAACGCCCAGTCGACGGTGCTCGCTCCGACTGGGACCATCGGGCTCTTGATGGATTGTGACACCACCGGTGTCGAGCCCGATTTCGCCCTGGTGAAGTTCAAGAAGCTGGCCGGCGGTGGCTACTTCAAGATCGTCAACCAGTCGGTGGCTCCGGCTCTGGTCCGTCTCGGGTACGCACCCGCGGAGATCTCGGACATCGTCACCTACATCGTCGGCACCAGCTCGATCGAAGGTGCCCCCCACATCAACACCGACACCCTGTTGGAGAAGGGCTTCAGCGAGGAGGACATCCTCAAGCTGCAGGCGACCCTGCCCGCGGTGTTCGAGCTGAAACACGCCTTCAACGTGTTCACCTTTGGCGAGGAGACGATGGCGCGGCTCGGCTTCTCCGTCGACGAGTACACCAGCTGGGACTTCGACCTGCTCAGGGCGCTCGGATTCACCAGGGCCCAGATCACCGAGGCCAACGACCACATCTGCGGTCGGCAGACCATCGAGGGTGCGCCTCACATCAGGGACGAGCATCTCTCCGTGTTCGACACCGCCAACAAGAACGGCAAGTACGGCACGCGGTTCATCCACCACAACGGTCACATCAAGATGATGGCGGCAGCCCAGCCGTTCATCTCGGGTGCGATCTCGAAGACGATCAACATGCCCCACGAGGTGACCGTCGACGAGATCGAAGGCGCCTACCACCTCTCCTGGGAGCTGGGCCTCAAGGCCATGGCCCTCTACCGGGACGGTTCGAAGGCTGCCCAGCCGCTCAACTCGACCGCCGACGAGGGCGAGGACAACGAGGACGAGGACGAGGCGATCACCGCCGCCGTGGAAGCGGAGAAGACCATCCACTGGGGCAACCTGCCCGCGGGCATCTCCCCGACTGAGGCTTACGCCCAAGGGATGAAGCCGCCCCGCTTCCTGCTTCCCGCCCGACGCTCCGGTTTCAACCAGGAGGCTCGGGTCGGCGGCCACAAGGTCTACCTACGCACCGGCGAGTATCAGGACGGGACCCTCGGAGAGATCTTCATCGACCTGGCCAAGGAGGGGGCGACCCTGAAGGGGATCCTGTCCTGTTTCGCCATCGCGGTCTCAAAGGGGCTCCAGTACGGAGTGCCGTTGGAGGAGTTCGTGGACACGTTCACGTTCCAGACCTTCGAGCCCCGGGGCATGGTGGAGGGCCATCCCAACATCAAGATGGCCAACTCGATCGTGGATTACGTGTTCCGCTCTCTCGGCGTCGAGTACCTGCAGCGCGATGAGCTGGCCCAGGTGCCGCCCGACCGGGAGAACGACCTTCCCGAGCCGCCCAAGGGGCTGGCGGTGGAGGCCGGGGTCCAACTCGACCTCAGCGACGCCGCTGCCGACTCCGACGTCGACGCGGTGAGGTCGGCGGTCGAGTTCCTCGATGGTCCCGATGAGGACGTGAGAGCGCCAGAACGCGAGCCTGCTTCCTCCCCCAGGAGCGAAGCGACGTTGGGTGAGGCGGCACGCAGCGCCGGAGGGGGCACATCTGCGAGCAGTGCTGTGGCCGACGTGGCTCTCAAGGAGAACATGGGCGACGCCCCGGCCTGCTCCAACTGCGGCCACATGACCATCCGCAACGGCAGCTGCTACGTCTGTCTCACCTGCGGGGACACCACGGGTTGTAGCTAGTGAGAGGTTCCAACCCAGCGTTGCTATAGCAAGAGGTCTCGGATTCCGAGACCTCTTGCACATTGGACCGTGGGAGCCCCTAGGTCGATCGTCGCTCGATGGGTTGCGGGTCATGGAGCTCGTCGTCCTGCTCACG